>CAZSGZ010000136.1:0-9415 GCA_964606455.1 uncultured Spirochaetales bacterium | reverse complement strand
GGTATTTCATCCGGAAAAACGGAGCGCTGTAGGGTCTCGTAACTCCTTGGCACAAGAAAGCAGAGATCAGCAAAAAGAAGTCGACAGACTGTTAGAGGAAGAGGTCGACAAGGTCATAAATCATATAAATGCAAAACTGCCGAAAGAAGTGCTCGAGCGTCTGGATGTCATGGGCGGGTTGAAAGAAAAGTTATACAACTATTTCAACCAGAATTACCAAAACATGTTTAACCGTTACATCACTACCACAGAGGATGAAATGGTTAAGAAAGTCAGGAACTATATCGACAAGGAGGAAATGAAAGTCCTCACGCGGTATACTCCGAAGGAGATCGCCGAGCTTCTCGACCAAGTCGGCGGTATGGACAAGTTCAACACCGGTGAAATTGAAAAATCCGTGGTGAATATGTACGGTCACCTTCAGGGTCACATTCAGCGCGGGCTGAATGACCTTGAAAACCACACAAACTCACTTCTCCGGCAAAAAACCGATGTCGGTGCTTTCATACGGGGTGAAAATGCCTATTCCATCGTCAAGTGTTCCTTTAAGGACAACATCAGGAGACCGAAAACCGTAACCGACGTCAAGCTGTCGGTCAATATCCTCGATTCCGAACTCATCAGTCCGATTTTTCACTATCAGGTTACCGTTGAATATCTGGTAAAAGACCTGATTTCGAAAAACATCATGGACACCATCGATAAGGAAATCGAAAAATACAAAGACCAGCTGATCGACGAAGGAAAGGAAGAACCCAACGACAGCGAAATCATCTTCGAAAAGATGAACAGGGTAACAGATCACACTGACGATGATCAGGACAATCCCAAATCAAAAAGATATAAATATCTCGCGAAAGATTTAATGGACAGGATCGAAGGTTTACGGGCGGAAATCGATCCCGAAGAATTTGACGCGGCCAACATCAGAGAAAATCTCAAAGAAATTATCGACATTGAAAATATCAGGAACAGAGGATACAATACCGCGATCAATTCAATTACCAGTATCCTCGATACGTCCAAGATGGGATATCAATTTGTCGAGAACATGAAAAACACCCGTGAACTGATCCTGCGGGAATACGAAGACACCGATCCGGAACATTTGCCGGATGAACGGTACCAGCTCCGGCTGAAATATTACGACAACGCGCAGCTCAACGAAGAGCGGAAAGCTTTCGATGTAATGATCCAGTCGTTTCAGGTAGAAACAAACCATCTCTGGGATGTTCTTGAAATGGTGTATGTCGACTCAAAGTTTATGAAAGGCGTTGTCGATTTCGACGATTTAGCGCGGAAATACAAAAACAAGATCAAAAAGAAAATCAAGATGAAAACCGGCGATCCTCTCTATGAAGATATCGAGAAGAGCTGGGATGAAATTTCTTTCGTAAAACCCGCGGAAACAAAAGTCGAACAGCTGAACCGGACTTTTCAGTTCGAAAAGGACAAGGAAAAGCGGAAACTGATCCTCATGAAGGACAAACTGCAGGATATGTACGGTTTCAGATACCCGATCCAGCGGAGAGTTATGGAAGACCGCCTCTCCTTCCTGGAACAGGAATTCAACAAATTCGATTATATCATCAATCCGTATCACATCCAGCCGGGGCTGCTGCTAGACGTGGACATTACGTCCATTAAGCGGAAAAAAGCTACCCTCGACGGCATGGCCAACGTGCTGAACGAATTTCTCCATGGAGTATCGAAGGGCTTTCAAGACGCCGCGTTTGCGTCATTCTCCAGAAGAAGGTCCACCATCCGCGACGACATCGAAATGAGTTTTTCCACGGACATGGAGGGAGAAGCACAGGCACCCGGCCAGAGCTATCTCGATATGCTGAACGCTCCCGCTGAAAGTGAATCCGTAGAACCTTCAGAGATGGTTGAAGAATCAGAACCATCCCCGCCGAAACGAAAGAGCAGCACAAAGAAAAAAGGTGTAGTAGACTCCGGATCCAAATCGCGGAGAGGAAGAAAACCGAAAAAAAGTTCGGGTGACGAACTGAAAACTCTGTAATTATAGAAACCTATTTCCCTTCGGGGAAATAGGTTTTTTTTCTTTCATACCGATTTAACAAAGGATACAAATATGGTCGCTACACAAAAAAAATACGAAAACCTGAGTACCAGGCAGGGATTTAACGATTCACTGCTGCATTTCAGGGCCGTATCATCTATTTTAGGAGACTTTGAAGGGAAGACAAACCTTGCCGACCTCGTCCGCGAACTCATCGACGACAAGAAAATTACGATTCCGCAGGTGGATGCAATCGTTCATGCTCTCCTTGTCGATAAATACGGATATTTTTTCAGGTCGGTCAATTTTGAAAAAAGTCTTACGGACTTCAGTGCTATTGTCGCTGAAACCAAAAAATGGAAAGCCGCCGATGTGGTTATCGCTTATTCACATCCTGAATTAGGGCTTACCCTGATCAATCCGAAGAACGAAGATCATTTTGAAGCGGTTACACAGTTTAAGAAGGATGAACTTGCGGTTGTGTATGCCGGGGCCTTTGATAAAGAGCTTGATAAAAAAACAGCCGATACCGCCCTCGATACAATGGCAGCACTTTTGAGCGGAACGTCGAAGAAAAGTCCGGCCGCCCTGTTAAAGGGAAGTTTTTCCTACAAAAAGAAAGAAAAGAAGGCACCCGAGCCGGAAAAACCGAAAAAAACCTCCCGGGGAAAAGCGGCGGCAAAAGCTGCCCCGAAGGCTGCGGCGGCGGGAGCAGCGGCGAAAACGCCGGAAAAAGCGGCAAAACCAGCCGCCGCGCCGGCACAGGGAGCTTCAGCCGGACCGAAACGGATGACGCCGATGTATTCCGTGCCGGTAACCAACGAACTCTTTCACAATGGAAATGTAGAAGCATGGAAACGGATTATTCAGAGCTATACGGCAAAACATCCGGACTGCGAAGTTCTCGTTTTCTACGACGGTGAAAGGATCCACGACATCAACACCCTCTTCAAATGGGGAAAGGTTAAACACGGCAGTGCGATTCTGTTTGCCGTAGTCGGTGCCGAGATAAAGGATGTTGCAAAATTGCAGAGATACCTTCAGCAGGGTGCGAGCCACCGTTTTGAAGATTTTCTGAAATTTCCTGTAAATCAAATAATCGATCTATTTTAGGAAATTGGAAACGAGGAAATCTATGAAAAATAATATCCATTTGTTCAGCAAAAAAGAATACGTGAAGGATGATGAAATCCTGGAAAAAATCGGAATACGGGGACGGGAGGCAAACGATTTTGCCAGCCTCAATTTACCGATTCTCCCCGGATTTATTATCGATTCCGATCTTGCCGGAAAAATTGAAGATACCGATTTAAAACCGTATTTAAAAGACCATATGAAAAAGGTCGAGAAAGACACGAAAAAGGTTTTCGGCGACGGGGAAAATCCCATGCTTGCAAAAATCGTTATCAGCCCGAACTTAGCGATTGTACGGTATCCGACACTGCACAATTACGGTTTGACGGAAAAAACACTCCCCGGGTTTAACGCCTTTGTGGGGGAAAATTTTGCCTTTCATGAACTCCAGTTTCTCATCAAGGGCAGTCTGGAAATTGAGATTAAAATCGCGGAACTCGAAAAACGGGCAAAAGACGTAAAAACGATCGAGAAGACCCTGGAAAAACTTGAAAAAGAGATGGAAAAGCCCGTTGCGGCAAATTTGCGGGAACAGTCGCTGGAAAAATACAAGGCCTTTCTTCCGGAAGGTTTTTTTGGAGATGCCTACACCCAGCTCGAACTTGCGCTGAAACGGATCAGCAGGATGCTCGCCTTGGACGAAATGAACGACGACGACGCGGCGCTCATCATTCAGCCGATGGTCCACGGCAATTACGGAAAAGATTCCGCAAGCGGGATGTTTTACACACGTGATGTCGTTACCGGAGAAAAAAAGCTGCAGGGCGCGTTTCAGGTAAACAAGTTCGATACCGTCGAATCGGACGGGAAGGACATCAATAACATCGGTAAGGACAGCCTGAAAGAACTCCAACGGATAGCCGGTATCGTTGAGGACCACTTTAAAGAGATCCGCAGAATACGGTTCACCATTGAAAACGGTAAGGTATGGCTCATCGATCAGCGGGCGCTGATGACAAAATCGACCCAGGCCGAAATCCAGACCCTCCTTGACCTCAACAAACGGAAAATCGTGGACGAAGAATACGTCCTCAATGCAATTAAGCCCGGACAGCTGAACGAAATCCTCCATCCGATTATCGATGTAACATCGGTTAAAACCTTGAAAACGATTTCCGGCGGTATTGCCGGTGCTCCCGGCGCGGCCATCGGGAAAATTTATTTTTCCACCGACGGACTTATTGAAGCGAGAAAAGAGGCGCTGCAGAAAGGGGAGGACACCCGCTTCATCCTCTGCATGCCCGCGACCTTTGCCGAAGACGTAAAAGCCATTGAAGTTTCCACCGGCGTTTTAAGTAACGAAGGCGGGTACGCAGCTCACGCATCGGTTGTCGCCCGGCAGTACGGCAAGGTTTCCCTGGTAAAACCGGAGATGAAAATTCGGGGAAACAAGGCGCTGATTGGTAAAATAACCATAAAAGAAGGCGACTACATAAGTTTGAGCGTCCCGAACTACGGAGATCCGGAAATTTACCTCGGCAAAGCCGGTCTCATCGAGCCTGATCCGAAAAAATCGGGTCTTCTCGACTTTATCGATATTATCAATAAACATCTGTCCGATTTCCATGTCCGGGTCAATGCCGACACACCGCGGGACGCGGCGCTTGCCTTGAGTTTCGGCGCCCAGGGAATCGGGCTGTGCCGGACGGAACATATGTTTTTCGATGAAAAACGGATCAATGTATTTCGGGAAATGATCCTCTCGGAAACGGAAAAGAAACGGAGCGCCATCCTCGCAAAACTGAAAACCATGCAGAAGAGCGATTTTTACAAATTGTTCAAAATTATGGATGGAAAGGAAGTAACAATTCGCCTGTTAGACGCGCCGCTTCACGAATTTCTTCCCCATAACAAGGACGAGATGGCCGCTTTTCTCGAATATTTAAAGAAGCAGAACAAGGGTAAAGCCGTTCCGAAAACGGAAATACAGGCAGCCATGGACCAGCTCGACGAGTTCAATCCGATGCTAGGCCACAGGGGCTGCCGTATCGCGGTATCGTATCCGGAAATATACCATATGCAGGTGGAGGCAATTTTCGAGGCCGCGTATGCGCTGAAGAAGGAAGGCGGAAAAGTATTCCCGGAAATCATGATTCCCCTCGTAGGGAATGAAAACGAACTGAAAATAATTGTTCACGGGAAACGGATCGAAGGAACGACATACAAGGGACTGATGGAGATAGAAGAGGAGGTGCGGAAGAAATTAAAAGCGCGTCCGCTGGAATTCAAGGTCGGTACCATGATCGAACTTCCCGTAGCGGCGTTAGGAGCTGGGAAAATTGCGAAATACGCCCAGTTCTTTTCATTCGGAACTAACGATTTAACACAGACAACCCTCGGTCTTTCGAGGGACGATTTTAACTCCTTTATGCCGGATTACACTCAATTCGACCTCCTCGCGGGAAACCCCTTCGAGTACCTGGACGAACAGGTGAAGGAACTGATAGCTACCGCGGTCCGCAGAGGGACAATAACACGTCCGGACCTGAAAAAGGGGCTGTGCGGTGAACACGGGGCCGTGCCGGAAAATATCAAATTCTGCATGGATGTCGGATTAGATTACGTCTCGTGCTCCACCTACAGCGTCCCGATTGCAAACCTATCGGTGGTGCAGTACACGCTCGAGAAGCGTGCCGAATCGGCCTAGGGAATACCCGCTAAAAAAACATCAGGCGGTGCGGGAACATCTTTTCCCCCACCGCTTTTTTTTTAGGTAGATTTTACCAAATATTGAATTTTTTCAAATTTTCAACAACGATTTTCGCGGCTTTTTTCGCGTCCGTGGAAGGGACCTGGGCTTCTTTATTCAGCGTTTGGGTGAAAAAATATTCCAATGTTGCAAGGACTTCCGGCATGGTGTAAAAAACAAGGGCGAAATTGACTCCCGAAGGCCGTAAAATGGTGAATGAGGAGTATGAGGTAACCGGTTCTTTGCTTACCATAATTTTCGTTTGGTTTTTCGCGGTATGTATTTCGAGTTCTTTAAACCGGTGAGGTATTTGTTCTCTCGATTTTCGACTGACGGGTTCAATATATTTTTCAGGGTATGAAGCCGGCTCTACGAGGATGTAGAGTTTGTTGCCGTCGGTCTGGAAGGTAAGTCCTTCTTCGGTAAGATAAATACTCTTCACACCGCTATACGCGACAATTTCATATACCGAGTAGGTGGATTTTGAATGAAAAAAAGAAGAAACAATATAGCCGCCGTCTTTCGGCAGTTTATCTGTTGAGTATGCTTGAAACAGATCTAACGCTTTTTCAGCCATGGATAACCTCCTGCAATTCTAGATGAAGTATACCTGAGGTGAAAGAATTATCCAACTATTTTTTTTCAATTTCTTCGGCATGGCGCATGAATTTATTACTCATGTCGGTAAAGCCCTTGTTTTTATACACCACCGCGATATTTCTGTACGCTCTGCTGTCCTTCGGTGCGTCGTCGGCGGCTTCCCTGAAAATTTTCAGCGCCGTTTCTTCGTCTCCGGACTTGTACAACAGAGAGCCGAGGATAAGCCGCAGACTCAAGGTCGGCGGTACCTCCCGCAGCGCACGCTGCAAAAAATCGGCGGCAAATCGCACGTTTCCCATCTTTTCGTAGCAGAACACGATGGATTTAATGTACTCTTCCGATTTCGGGCGTTTCATCAGCAGTTCTTTGTATAAAATGGCGGCATCACGGTACTGACCCGTTTTCCGGTAGCATATTGCCAGAAGCCGTTTCGTCATCTCATCTTTCGTTCGGTAGGGGAGATATTTCAGAATTTGCCTGATTGCGTCTTCATATTTTTCCATTGACATCAGAAGAACGATAAAATCTTTCCTCCGCGAAGGGTCATTGGAGAAAACGGAAAAATACTGATAGTAGACAGTTTCCAATTCGGCGAATTGTTCCTGTTCACGGTACAAATCGATTAAATTGATATAGGCGTCGTAATTGTCATTTTGCAGCGTAATTGACTTTTTCAGCCACTTGTCGGCCAAATGGTCCAAGTCTCCGCGGATGTACTGTTCCGCTAAGGCATTGAACAGGTGCGGATCCGGGCCGAGATGTTTTATTGCCTCCCGGACCAGGGGGATGGTCTGTTTCGGCGGATAATGGAGTCTGCACTTGCACATAACGATAAAAAACTGGACCGATGTGTTGTCGGGGTCGCGGCTGATAATTTTCTTAAGCTCCGCAAGCATGGCCTGATACTTCTCTTCCTGCCAGTACACCATGGCCAGCCCGTACCGTGTTTCCGTATTTTGAGAATCTGCTTCGACGGAGCGGAGAAAGTGGTTTTTCGCTTTTTCAAGATCACCGAGGTTCCGGTACGCCTCCCCGACGATACCGTGAACCACGGGATCGGAATAATCTTCCTTCAGCGCCTGATTGCCGAAATAAATCGATTTGCGGAATTCTTCCCGTGTAAAATGATGCATGCACAGGGTGCGTGACATTTCCGATTCGGTAAAAAAATCATTTCGAATAAACGGAACGTTTTGCTTCAGGTCTTCGATAATCCGGACGGCCTCTTCCTGTCTGCCGGTAAAATAGAGCATTGCCGCTTTCCGCATCCGCAGCCCCGCGTCGTCAGGAGTCGACTGCAGAGCAGCATCGTAATGGGAGAGGGCCTCGCTGTAATCTCCCCTGTTCCGTGCAATCAGGCCGAGGTAAATATGTATAAAGTCCGCCTCCATACCCCGGCTAAGGAGAAAATCGAACATCTGCGCGGCCAGTTCATGGTTTCCGGCGTAAAATTCTTTGACCGCGTGAGCTGAGAGGGCATTGAGGTAACCGTTGTAGAGCCTTCCGGTGCTGCCGGTGAGTTCGACGGCATGTCCGAGGAGCGGAGAGGCAAGCTCGGGACGTTTTAGCTTTAGGTATGTCAGCCCGAGAAGACCGAGAATTTGCGGATTCGCTGAATCGAGACTGTAGGCTTGCCGAAGATACCGGAGGGCGTAATCATCCATGCGCAGCGTTAAGTAGGTACGGCCAAGGAAAAAGTATCCGGCGCTTTCCTTCGGGCGCAGGAGGATAAAGTGTTTATACACGCCGATACTCTTTTCGTATTTCTCTAAGGCGTGATAGCTCCTGCCTAAATACAGCAGTGCTTCCGGTATGCTTTCCGTCTCACTTACGATTTTTTCAAGGTTGTTGACCGCTTTTAGGTAGTCTTTCCGCTTTCCCGCTTCAAGGGCCTCCTCGAAAAGCCGGGTATGTGATGTCGCTGCCGCCATATAGGGGAGTGTATCATATAAAGCGGCTTTGACAAAACCTGCCGTTTCTGCAATTATTTTGTATGCAGAAGCGAAATATCTTTTCCAATATATCTCCCCTCGACCACCGGTATTTTTTAAGTAACGAAAAAGTCTTTACCGAGTTAAGCCGCTACGTAAGTGAAGAAGCTTCCATACGGTACTGCCTTCGGGCGGAATCCGCCCTTTTAAAGAGTCATGTCGACCTTTTTTTCGGCGGAGATGAGGAAAAGAAAGCCGCAGCCGACGCGGCCGCGGCCGCGGTAACGCCGGAGGAAGTGTATGCCGAGGAGGAGCAGACCCGCCACAACATTCGGGCCTTAGTGAATGTGTTTCAGCGCCGTCTTCCCGAAGAACTGCGTCCCTATGTTCACTTAGGAGCGACTTCGGTTGATATTTTAGACACCGCCGCCGCAGTGCGGATGAAGGAGGCGGTCCTGCGTGTCATTTTGCCTCTTTTAGCGGACGTCGAACTCCTGCTGTGCGGCCTTGCCCGGGACAATGCCGGCGTACCGCAGACGGGGCGCACCCACGGACAGCATGCGGTCCCGATAACCGTCGGGTTTACCTTTGCCGAATATGTTGCCAGGCTGGGAAAATCGATACGTGAAATGGAAACCCGGGCACGGGACCTGCGGGGCAAGCTGTCGGGCGCTGTGGGGGCTTACAACGCTACAAGTCTCCTGGTGAAGGACCCGGAGGCACTGGAACGGCGCTACCTCGGCTATCTGCACCTGAAGCCGCCGGAATATTCGAACCAGATGGTGGAACCGGAATACCAGCTCCGCCTGCTGACGGAAATCAATACCGCCTTCGGCATTCTTGCCAATGCGGCGGACGATCTGCGGCAGCTGCAGCGTTCCGAAATAGGGGAAGTGGTGGAATTTTTTTCGGCGGACCAGGTCGGTTCATCAACAATGCCGCAGAAGCGCAACCCCTGGAACAGTGAACACGTAAAAAGTCTCTGGAAAGCCTTCGCGCCCCGGGTGCTTACATTTTATATGGACCAGATTTCCGAAC
>CAZSGZ010000135.1:2937-9446 GCA_964606455.1 uncultured Spirochaetales bacterium | reverse complement strand
GAAGGCGGAACAGCTGCAGACACTGATTACCGCATACGGCCGAGGCCATTAAAGTGTTGCGGTTTACGTAGAACCCGATGTGCCAAAGAGGCGCCCTAGTAACAAAACACAGGTTCAAGCCGCGTCATTTCTCGGGCATATTTTTTAAGCGAAGCTCCAAAAATCGGGCTGGGCGGATTTGAACCGCCGACCCCTTGACCCCCAGTCAAGTACGCTAGACCACTGCGCTACAGCCCGAAATGTCGTGAGATGGTAGATTATCAAAAACGCTGAAAATCGTCAAGCTACTGCAGATTGTGCAGCGCCTGGGATATGTTCAGGGAATGGTCGCCGATATGTTCGAGGTGTTTGATAAAATCGATAAAAAGCAGCTCCCCTTTCACGTGGCCGCTTGATTTGAGCCGTTTTCTCGAATTTTTTTTGTACACGTCCCGGGCATTGTTGATTTTCTGCTCCAGTTCGTACGCCTCGAGCAGCTCTTCGGCGGTGATGTGTTTGTTAAGGCGTTCTCTGTTGAACTCCAAAAAGCGCCGGACAAGATCGATATAGGGGTCGATTTCTTCAAGGGCGTTGTCCGGGATTTTTATTTTTTTGTCATACCGCCGCTGGGAGAGGAGCATGAGGTTGTAGCAGCTGTCGCCGATGCTTTCGAGCTCGCTTACAATTCGCATCATTGCCGTAATGTTCTGCATTGTTTTGTCGTTTACGTTATCGGCGGAACATTTTACCAGGAAGCCGGATATTTCCTCCTGCATATCGTCGGTGTAATTTTCCAGGGCCTTCAGTTTTTCAACCTCGGTGCCCAGCTTTTTTTTGTAGTTGAGAAAGACATGAATGAAAGCGGAAAACATGTTTTCAATAATTTGGGCCATTTTTACAATTTCCGCCTGGGCCTTTATAACCATCAGTTCGGGAGTGTGCTGCAGGCCCGTTGATATGTACGGCAGCCGATACTTATCCGATAGTGTTTCCTTCAAAACGACAAGCCGTTTTGAAAGGGCGGCAAGCTGCGGTATAAACCAGATACAGAGGAAGGTGTTGCAAATATTGAACATCGTATGGAACATTGCCAAATGTGATGTAATACCTTCTTTGCTTTCCATACTGCCGGGCACAATGATATCTATCAGGCGTATAAAGGGGTTGAACAGGAAGGTCATCCAGAGAACACCGAATACATTGAATATGGTATGGATCCGCGCCGCCCGTCTGGCATTTGTGTTCGCGCTGAAGGAAGCAATGAAAGCGGTAATGGTGGTCCCGATGTTTTCGCCGAGGACAATTGCCGCGGCGGTGGGAAAGTCGATCCAGCCGGAAAAAGCCATGGTAAGGGTTATGGCCATGGCGGCGCTTGAGGACTGGACGATAACCGTTAAGAACGTGCCGGCAAGCACGAAGAGAAAATAGCTGCCTATCCCGCGGCCGGTGTAGTTGGAAAGAAACAGCAGGACCTCCGGATTGCTGCGGATGTCCGGTACAGAATCCTTCAGCATGGAAAGGCCGATAAAAAGGATGCCGAACCCGATGAGAATTTCCCCCAGGGACTTTCTGCCGAGTTTGGCAATAAATAAAAAGGGGACCCCGGCGCCGACCGCGAGAAGCGCTATGAGGATAATCTGGACTTTGAAGCCAAGTATGGCCACCAGCCAGCCGGTAACGGTGGTCCCGATATTTGCCCCCATGATAACGCCTGCCGCCTGGGTAAGATTGAGGAGGCTGGCGTTGACGAAACTCACCACCATGACCGTGGCTGCGGAAGAGGATTGAATGAGGGCGGTAATGAGAAAACCGGTGAATACTGCGGTAAAACGGTTGCCGGTCATGAAGTTCAGGATGTTTTGAAGGCGGTCTCCCGCGGTTTTCTGGATACCGTCGCTCATCAGCTTCATGCCGAAGAGAAAGAGGCCTAGACTGCCGATAATTTTCAATGCAAGCGATACAATTTCCATCTGTGTAACTTATGTGGATAGTTCCAAATTTCCGGAAAATTGTAAAGCGGATCAGATAAATATTAAAAATTTATTAGCATTTCGTTAGAATGAGAGAGAATGTGCTTCCCTTTCCGGCCTTACTTTCCACGAGAACGTCCCCGCCGTGGATCAGTGCGATGTGTTTCACTATTGCCAGGCCCAGCCCCGTCCCGCCCTGTTCCCGGCTCCGTGATTTTTCGACCCGGTAAAAGCGTTCGAAAATACGGTTGAGATGCTCCTCCGGAATACCCCGTCCCGTGTCGATAATATCAATTTTTACCGTCCCGTCTCCGGGAATGACCGTGTTTCGCACCGTAACGGTACTTCCCTGCCCGCTGTATTTAACCGCGTTGTCGAGAAGGTTTGTTATCGCCTGTTCAAGAAGACGCTGATTGCCGGAAACGGAAACCTCGGTACCTTCTTCCGCATGAATTGTAATATTTTTCTCATCCGCTTCCGTCCGGCAGTTTTGAAGGGCGGTGCGGATTATTTCGGCAAGGGAAAAACTGCCCTTTTCGATTTCTGTTTCAGGATACTGCTCCAGGCGCGAAATCGTGAGAAGATCGTCGATAATCAGGCGGAGCCGTTCCGTGTGGTTGTCGATGATATCTAAAAAATGCCGGGATTGCGAAGCGTCCTCCGGCGGTATTGTTTTCAGTGTTTCGACGAAGCCCTTTATCGAGGTAATCGGGGTCTTGAGTTCGTGGGAAACATTTGCAACGAAATCTTTCCGTATCCGTTCGAGCATTTTCAGCCGCGTAATATCGTTGAAAACGAGAAGTACCCCCCGGCCGTTTGTGTCTTTCAGAGGAGTAATTGAACCGTGTATCTGTAAATCAACGGGAGGGTTTTCGATACTGCGTTCCCCTAACCGGTAGAGGGAAATAGAAATTTCCCTGTCCGCGGCGTTTCCGCCGAGAAGGTTTTGCGCGAATGCATGGAGTTCCGAGTTCCTCATAACGGAAAGGATGCTCTTTCCGATAATTTCCGAAGAATCGGCCCCGAAGAGTTCAAGTCCCGCTTTATTGATACTCCTAATGCACAGGTTTGAATCTAAAAGAATAACGGATTCGATCATGCTCGAAAGAATTACTTCCTGTTCATTCCGCTGCCGGACCACCGTTTCGAGGGATTCGCGCAAATTTTCGGACATGGCATTCATCGCGGAAGCGAGTACGGAAAGTTCCCGCGGACCGTCAATGTATGATCTGTGGCTGAGGTTCCCCCGGGAATATTCATCAGCCGCCTCCTTTAGCAGCAGAAGTGATGTGCTGATGTTTCGAAGAGTAAGAATGCTTACTCCGGAAAAGAGCAGGAAAACCACCGCGGCGGAGACAAGAAATATTGTCGAAAGGTTTCCGGTAATTTCAAATACCCGTTCCACGGGAACGGCAATGCGGAAAAAACCGGCCGGGCCGCCTGTTTTTTCATTGTCCACGCGAAACGCGGCGTAAAAGAAATGTTTTGTTTCCGTAGTGCTGAAGCGGACCGATAAGCCGGTACCCCCGTTAGCAGCCTCTAAAACTTCGGGCCTGCCGGCATGATTATCCATGTTTTCCGGACTGCTGTTTGAATCGGCAATAACCGTACCGTCCGGCTGAATGATCGTTATTCGGAAACTTGTATTTTGCGCGGTTTTCTCCGCGTACTCGGCGGCCATGTCCCGGTTTTGAAAGTATGCCGGGTCGAAGGTATTCATCAGTGTCCGGCCTGCCTCCCCGAGGATCATTTTGTTATGTTCGATAAATGAGTTGTTCGTTTTCCGTTCCAAAAACACGGTAAGGAATAAAAACGCGAAGAAAAGAATAAGTAAAAGGTAGATGTAATACCAGAAAAATTTTCTATTCCGCGGCATATTTTCTCTACTCGAGCAGACCCGCGCCGGCGTCGGGAGTTACGACGTAGGCCTCCCCTTCGAGTCCGGAAATCCGGTTGTAGGTATCCAGGACCGAGGCGGAAAATACCGAGGTTTTATCAATTTCCACCAAGCCGATCATGCAGCCCCCGAAGCCCGCGCCTGCCTGGCGGGCGCCGATAATGCCGGGAGATGAATTCATTGCCTCCACCATCTGCTCCATTGCCGGAACGGAAATTTCAAACAGGTCCCTCGCCCCGGCAAAGGATTCGGCGAAGAGCCGGCTTATTGCCACATAATTGTTTTCTTTTACCGCGTCCGCTAAATCGAGGACACGCTTGTTTTCCTCGATAATAAACCTGCTCCGACGCGTTACCGTTTCCGTCATTTCACTTTTACATTCTTCGAGCTGTTCCAGTGTCGCGTCACGGAGGGAAGCCGCATCCGGATACGTTCCGCGTATTATTCGTGCCCCTTCTTCACACTGCCGCCTCCTGTCGCCGTATTCCGAGCCGGTCAGTTCCCTGGGGGCGTTTGTGTTGCAGATTACCGCCGCAAGCCCGCCGGGAAAGGGGACCGCTTCGTGGGTGAGGTGTTTGCAGTCGAGAAGGACCGTTTTGTCCGCCTCTCCTAAAATCGACGAGTATTGATCGAGAATGCCGCAGTTCATCCCGACAAACTCATTTTCAGCCTGCTGGCATATTTTTGCCTGTTCCAGCAGGTCGATTGTATATCCCCCCAGTGTCTGAAACAGGACAATCGAGGCGGCTTCGAAGGCCGCGGAACTGCTCAAGCCGCTTCCTATGGGGATTGTCGAGTCGACAACGGCATCGAATCCGGAAACGGTGTACCCCTTGTTCTGCAGAACGCGCGCAACCCCTAAGGGATAGTTGATCCATAAACGGTCCGGATCTTTTTCGATATTGTCCGGGTCCGCCTCCGCCTCATCTTCGAGGTCGGTAGAATACATTCGCATTCGGGGTCCGGCGTTCCCGGCGGCAATCCAGGTGTCCCGGCTGATGGGCATTGTCATGATGTAGCCGAGGTTGTAATCGGTATGGCTTCCCATCAGGTCGACCCGGCCGGGTGCCCGCGCCCAAATCTCCGGTTCTCCGCCGAACCGTTGCCGGTAGAGCTCCGCCATCCGCTGCTTCCGATCTGTATCGTCCATGGACTCCTCCTGCTATCTCAATGTACAGTATGACAGAGTTTCGAGCAATGCATCAATATTATGCATGGGGATGTCCGACATCATCCGGTGGGAGGGACCGAAGATAAGCCCCGTTCCGTCGGATGCAAGTTCATCGATACAGCGGCGGGCAGCCCGGCGGACATCGTCGGGTGTACCCTTGGGCAGTACTTCCTGGGTGGAGACGCCGCCGTAAAAAGAAAGGTCTCTGCCGAATTCTTTTTTCAGCCGATTGTGGTCGAAGACCTCGGGCTGACACGGGTTCAGGCAGGAAAGACCGATGTCAATCAAATCGGGAATAATTTCCTGTATATCACCGTCGGAGTGCATGATTACCGGAAGGCCGGCATCGGTAAACACTCCGAACATCCGTTTCATCCTGGGTTTGAACAGTTTCCGCCAGATATCGGGGGAAAAGAGGAGCCCGCGCTGGGCCCCCAGGTCGTCGCCGAAATATCCGCCGTCCACCCCGAGGGCGACGTATTCCCGGGCAAGTTTCACCTGGATGCCGGTTATTCTCTCGAGAAGTTCCTCCGACCATACCGGTTCTAAAACCATGTCCATCATAAACTGTTCCAGTCCCCGGAGGGACCATGCCCGTTCGAAGAGGGCAAAGCCGAAGTTGGGAATGATGAAGCGGGGGTCCTCCCGGCTGTTTTCCGTCTCGACAGCCGCCGATGCTTCCTTCAAGAGGCCGGGGCCGGACGGGTCGGGCCAGGAAAATGAAGCTATATCGTTTTGTCCGGCCAGCGGATAGTCGGCTATGCGGTAGCCTTCCTCGGTTGTGTCAAAACCGGCACCCCACCAATCGTAGGCGATAGTACCGTCGGCAGAGGACCGCTTTTCCGGGGAAATGTCCACCCGGAGAAGATGATTGTCAAATCTGCCGTCAACCCCGGCGGGGGAAATGCCGAGGTGTGCCGCAATTGCCGCACGCATTGCACCGGTAAAATTTGCTTGTGCGGGCAGGCGGTCCGGTCTTTTACGTTCCAACACCGCCTGCACCCGCGTTTTCTTTGTCATACGCGCTGCCCCTTAGCCCTCATCTGTTTTGAACTTGTCTATTTCTCGGATTAGAGTGTCGATCATTTCCTTGTTCTGCGTGCTGATTTCACTGACATGCTGAACTGACTGGTTGATCTCCTCGGTCCCGTTTGCAACCTCGTTAATGCTCTGTCCCACTTCCTGGCTGATCTGCAGAACATTCTGCATCTCGCCGATTACGACTGAACTTCCCTCCTGCATCTCCCTCGACCCCGTCTGGACCTCGGAAGTTATATCGTTCATCTGGGTAAGGGCTTCGAGGATCTGAGAACTGCCGGCCGTCTGTTCATCCATGCTGTTTTTAACCTGTTCTTCGAGCTGGGCAACCTGACGGATCTTGTCCTGGACCTCTTGAAAGGTTTCCTGGCTCTTCCCGGAGGATTCAACCACCGTATCGATAATTTCTTTTACTTCTTTCTCATCTTTAATATCAGGAATAATGAAACCTCCG
>CAZSGZ010000135.1:0-2927 GCA_964606455.1 uncultured Spirochaetales bacterium | reverse complement strand
ATAATTTCTTTTACTTCTTTTAAAAGCGCGTCGATGTTTTTTGATTTTACCGAAGCGTCCTCCGCGAGTTTCCGGATTTCATCCGCCACAACCGCGAACCCCCGGCCGTATTCTCCGGCATGGGCCGCTTCGATGGCCGCGTTCATTGCCAGAAGGTTTGTCTGAGCGGCAATACCCGCGATTAATTTGTTGGTATCCAAAAGCGCGGCGGAGCGTTCCGACACCCGGGAGATATGTCCCGCCGTCTCGTTGAGTGCGCTTTTTCCGCTTTCCGCTTTCCCGGTAAGCTCCTGAAATTGGGTTTCCATTTTTTCCATGGTCCTGGTAACCGAATTGATGTTCGCGATCATCTCTTCGATAGAGGCGGAGGATTCGGTCAGACCGGACGCCTGATTTTCTATCAGCCTGTTTAACGATTCGATGTTCTGTACTATTTCCTCGACCGCCGCGGAGGACTGATTAACACTGTTGTTTTGGTTTTCCGTCTGCTGTTTGATGCTTTCAATGGTGGCGGAAATTTCATTGACCGCGCTCGCGGTTTGTTCCATGTTGCTCGAGAGGTCGATGCCGGTTTCCGTGAGTTTGTCCGCGACGCTGCGGACCCCTCCCACCATGTCTATCAGCGACTTCGAGAAACGGTTCAGGCTTTCTCCGAGCCGGCCGATCTCATCCTTACTCGTTACTACGACTTTTTCGGTAAAATCACCGGCCGCAACCTTTTCGGCAAAGTGCAGCATTTTATTTACCCGTTTCGAAATGCCTCCGGAAAGGGTAAGACCGATAATGATAGCGATTATCAGGCTGAATGCGGTGGCGCCGATGAGGATATACTCGGCCAGCCGTGCGGTCTCTACCAGTGACCGTTTCCCCGCGGCCATTTCAGCTTTAACGAGATCTTCGATAATTCCGATATTGCCGATGTAGGTGGAAAACTGCTTGTCGAAGGCATCGTCTAACAGAGGAGAATACCTTCCCGTTTCCTGGTAAAAGGTAAACCGTTTCCGTGCGTTCTCGAGGATCGACGAGGTGTCCCGAACGGCCGTCTCGAGCCGCTGCCGTATCTCCGGTTCCTCCAGGGGATATATGGTTTCGCCGTCTATTACTCCGCCCTGCAGAAGAGCGCTGAGAAAATGGCCGGTTTCATCGAAAAGGGCGTCCACCTGTTCCCAGCTTTCCGGACTTTCTCCTCCCGTCAGTACTTCCTCCATTATGAGATGAGCATTGGTAATGCATAAACGAATTTCCAATGTTGTATATACGGCGGGGGCTTTTTTTTCGACAAGGTTCGAGCTTTTATCGGCTAAAGAAAGGATCTGAAAAAAGCTCAAACCGCCGCCGGCGATGATAAAAATAAAAATTACGGTAAACGAGAGAAACAGTTTTGTTCTGAATTTCATATACATAGTCCTTAGGTTCTATAGTCGTCGATAGTCAAGTATACTATAAAATGTTGTTTTTTGCACACCATTTGTGTCGATACTAGGATTATGAAGCCGGGGGATTGGTACAAGCAATTCGGCTCGGAAGAAAAGCAGCATGATACCTACGAGATATACTTCCATGTAATTGACATCAGAGAGGATGTACTTTTTTTGGACGAGTACGGATTTTACACACATTTTAAACGACTCGTTAAACGGAATAAAAAGCCGATTGCCTATAATGTAAAGCAGTGGCTCGAGGAAAATATCAGCAACAATGTGTACGAAGTTGAGAAGGAAAACCTGCCCTTTTATATGAGTATATAATTCCGCTATCGCCGTTCTTTAGACACTTTCAGGCCCCGGGGAGTAAGAATGTTTTCCAGTTCCCGCAGGAGGGCGTCTAAAATAATGGCAAGGGCTGCTGTCGGTGCGGCGCCCTGAATGACGAGTTCCGTTACCCTTACCGCGATACCGGTAACGATCAGCTCGCCTAAACCGCCCGCGCCGATCATTCCCGCGACAGCCGCGGTTCCGACGTTAAGGACCATGGAAGTACGGATTCCCGCGATAATGACAGGCTGCGCTAAGGGAAGTTCGATTTTATAGGTTATCTGCCACTTTGACATACCCATTCCTGCGGCGGCTTCCCGAATTGCCGGATCGATGGAATTGATGCCGGCATAGGTGTTTCTGATAATCGGCAGCATGGCGTAGACAAAGAGAGCGACAACGGCGGCTTTGTATCCCATTCCCAGCAGAGCGCCGGCGATACCGATAAACGCTAGGGTCGGAATTGTCTGGCCGATATTTGCTATTCCTATAAATAGCGGCGAAACAAAACGCAGCGACCGCCGCGTGCTGATAAACCCGACGGGTACACCCACCGCGATAGCGAGAAGTTCGGCCACCGCGACAATCTGCAAATGCCGCAGCAGGGTGCTCAAGACCTTCGTTGCCGGGGCCAGCTTGAAAATCCCCACCTCTTTCAGGGCGGTCATCCAGATTGTCGCGCCGATAAGTACGGCTAAGATAATAATTAAAATTAAATATCTTTTAAACTTCAAGGCTTGTCCTCTTTTCCAATATCCTGGTCGTCTTCGATCTGTTCGGTCAAAATGTCATGAATAATATTAAACGAAATAACCCCTAACAGCTTTTCATTTTCATCGACAACTGCAAGGGTCCCGATGGCGCTGTTGAGCATAAGAGAAAGCGCGTCGTTTAAAGGCGTGTCCGGGTCGGCGGTAACCGTCGGCGGAACGATGATGTCCCGTACGTTCTGTGCGGTTTTTATGTCGTCGTAGGTAACCCAGCCGAGAAAACGGTTGTCGGAATCGACCGCCATGGACCAGCGGATTACTTCTTTTTCCATTTGCTTTTGAATGTCCGCAGGGGCCTCATCCGCGCGTACGGTAAAATGGGGCTTCTGCATGATTTCTTTCGCCCGGTGAAGGCGCAGCCCCTTCAGCACCCTGTCGGTCCCTACAAAATCTCGGACAAATT
>CAZSGZ010000134.1:6072-9504 GCA_964606455.1 uncultured Spirochaetales bacterium | reverse complement strand
AAACGACGACGGGACAGAATACGCCGCCGACGATTTTTTCAAAACCTTCATGGTAGATGGTCTTGATAAAATCGACTCCCAGCTCGCTTGCTATCCGCGCGCCCAGGCCGATATTGTCAAATGTCCGCATCGACGGATCGGAGTCGAAACCGCCGGGGCTCATTTCCCCCACCACAGGAAGGTTCAGATCGTCGCAGACTTCGACAATTTGCGCGATGGTGGCCAGTGTTGTTTCCTCCACCCCCGCTCCCGGACCTGCGTTGATAACGACCGCATCGGCACCGAGCTTCAGGGCGTACTCTGCATGGAAGCCGAAATGGCTGTTGTGACCCGAGCCGATGATGGTAGGTGACAGATCGAGCCGGAGGATGATTCCCAGCCCGCACAGTTCCTTCTCATATTTTTTCGCGACCCCTGCATTGCAGATGACGGCGTCCGCGCCGCCTTCGCGTATCATTTCCAGTACCTTCCCCGGGTCCTCGAGGCCCGGTGTGATCCCCGAAATAGTCCCGTGGTCCATGGCAACGATAAAAGTTTTTCCGTCGGGTTTAAAAATTCTGTTCAGTCTTCTCAGTTTCCCCATTATTTTATCTCCTTATTTTTTACATTTCCGAAATTGATGTTGAATATGTACCGGTCGCTCCGGTACCAGCTTCTGCAGAACTCGATCGGCTCTCCTTCGGCAAGCCAGGTTTTCCGTTCGGAATAGAGTACCGGCGTGCATCCCTCAATGTCCAGGAGCTCGCCGGTTTCTCCGTCCGCCGGACAGGCTTCGATGCTTTCCCGTGCACCGGAAAGCGAGAGGCCGTATTCTTCCGTTAGAACGCGGTAAATCGAATCGGTGCTGAAATCATATCCGAGCAGGTCCGGACACCTTCGCTTCAGAATGTATGCGTCCTGCAGTACAACAACGTCCTCGTTTGCAAAGCGCCTCCGTTTAATCCGGAAAACCTCTTCCTTCGGATCGATTTCCAGCCGATCGGCTATTTCTTCCCCGGGTTCAAGACAGCCGGCAAAAATAACTTCGGAACGTACCGTATAGCCTTTTAGTTTCATGTCCTGCAGAAAACTGGTAAGCCCCACCTGGAAATCTTCCACCCGCCGTTTGCTGACAAAAGTCCCCTGTCCATGAACCCGGGAAAGATAGCCGTCGTTAACCAGCTCGGTTACCGCGTTCCGCGCCGTCAGCCGGTTGACCCGGTATTTTTCCGCGAGTTTTGCCTCGGAAAGGATTTTTTCCCCGGTGTGCAGGTTACCGTCGAGGATCGACTGTAAGAGCTCCTCTTTTATCTGAAGATAAATCGGAATGTGACTGGTTCTATCTATTCCCATATGTATTCTTTCCGGTCCTATTCCTCGCCTTCGTAGGGGACCCCCCAGGATTTTGGGGCGACCCCCGACCCTGCTATCAGAAACGCAATCAGTGTCAGCACGTAGGGCATCATCAGTGGAAACTGATAGGGAATATTGCTCCCCATGGCCTGCAGATTCAGTTGAAAAGCGTCGACGATGCCGAAGAAAAAAACGGTTATCAGTGTGCCGATAGGATGAAAGCGTCCTAAAATAATGGCGGCAAAAACGATAAAACCCTTCCCGGCAATCATGTTGTCCACAAACAGCCCCAAATCGCCGATTGTCTGGGAAGCGCCGGCAATCGCGCCGAAAGCGGCCGCCCAGAGAATCGATATGTAGCGGATCCGGAATACGCTGACGCCCATGGTTTCGGCGGCTTTCGGGTTTTCCCCCACCGCCCGGATTTTCAGACCCCATTCGGTTTTAAAAAAGATGATGCAGGCAGCCGGCACCAGGAGGTAACCGATGTAGGTAAACAGTGTCTGCTGGAAAAATACCCCGATAACCGGTATCTTCGATAAAAGCGGTATATGGAGGGGCATCAGTTTTGCCGCATCCAGCTGGTTGGTGCTGGTACCGAATATCATCCTGAACAGTGAACTGGTAAGGCCTAAAGCCAGGATGTTGACGGCAACGCTTACCACCACCTGATTTACCGACAGGGTGACCGTCGAAAAGGCGTAAATGAGGGCTACAATCATACTGACCCCGACGGCCAACAGGATTCCCGCCAGCGGTCCCGCAAAGTGCGATCCCACGAACCCGAAGAGGGCGCCTAAGAGCATGAACCCCTCCATCCCCAGAAAGAGTACGCCGCTCCGTTCGGAGAACACGCCTCCCATTCCCGCAATTAACAGCGGAGTAGCCAAACGGATGCTGCTGCCGAGAAAATCCTGGCTGAACACCATCGATGCCACATCTCTAAGCATGCCTGAACCTCTTTTGTATTCGTTTTAACAGTTTCGGCATCCCGTGCGAACTGATGACAAACAGAATTGCTATTGCCTGGATGATGTACACGAAGGAAACGGGTATGCCTAAATCAATCTGCAGATTCGCCGCGGCATTCCGGAGTGCCCCGAAGAAAAATGAAGAAAGGATGACTCCGAAGGGATTCAGGTTGGCCAGCAGGGCGACGGCAATGGCGTCGTATCCGTAACCGGGGGAAAACCCCTCGAGGAGCCTGGAATGGACCCCTAAGATTTCGACCGATCCGCCTATTCCCGCCAGGGCACCCGATACAAGCATGGCGTAGACAATGGTCATTTTGACATTCGTCCCCGCGTATTTCGCCCCTTCCGGGTTGAGGCCGACGCTCCGTACGCGGAAACCGAACACTGTTTTGTGCAGGATAATAAATACCACCACGGTAATACCTACAAAAATGATAAATCCCGAATGGAGATGGGTCCCGGGAAGGATGGTGTGCAGCTTTGCCGTTGCCGCTATCGGCCTGGACTGAGGGAAGTACCCCGCCGGGTCTTTTATCGGCCCCTGCACAAAGTAGCTGACTAAGAGGATCGCAACGTAGTTTAAGAGCATGGTGACTACGATTTCGTTAAAACCCTTGTATGCCCGGAGAAGTCCGGGAACGAATGCCCACAAGGCGCCGACCACCGCACCGGCGGCGATTGCCAGAAAGGTGTGCAACAGGGGTGATGAAAACCCCGCCGCCGTGGCAACGAGGGTGGTGGCAACTGCGGCAAGCTGAAGCTGACCTTCACCGCCGATGTTGAAAACACCGGCGCTGTAGGAGAAAACAATGGCAAGCCCGGTAAATCCTAAGGGGATAGCGTAAATAAGACTTCCGGCAAAATTGTCCAGGGTGCCGAACGCACCGTGAAGGAGCCTGCCGACAATTTGAAAAAAACCTCGCTCAGGGGAAACCACCACAAGCGAACCGAGGAGGATTCCGAGGACCACCCCCGCCACGGGGATTATCAGTCTTGATATGGAGGACCACTGAAGGCCCTCCCGGAGAAAACTTTTTTCTTCCGGCGTGCTGTCCATCATTATGCTCCAACCGTCCGTTTTTTACCGGCCATCTGCAGACCGATATCCAGGGGATCGACATTGTGA
>CAZSGZ010000134.1:0-5972 GCA_964606455.1 uncultured Spirochaetales bacterium | reverse complement strand
CGTCCGTTTTTTACCGGCCATCTGCAGACCGATATCCAGGGGATCGACATTGTGACCGGCAAGCTCCCCGGTAAATTCCCCCTCGTAGATAACTTCTATTCTGTCGGATAAGGCGATAATCTCCTCCAGTTCGGTCGATATCAGAAGGATGGCCGCGCCGTTGTCCCGCTGCTCGATCAGTTCCTTCCGGACAAACTCGATTGCGGAAATATCCAGGCCCCGGGTCGGCTGGATTGCAATAATAATTTTTGGTTTCCGGGAGAACTCCCTGGCAAGGATGATTTTCTGCTGGTTTCCGCCGGAAAGCTGTTTCGCCGTTGTTGCCGCCCGGCAGCCGCGAATGTTAAACTGGCCGATCAGTTTTTTTCCGCTTTCCCGAATGGCCTTTCGGCGGATAAAACCCGCCTTTGAAAAGGGGCTGAGATGGATCGTTTTCGATGCCAGATTATCTTCCACGGAAAAATCGAGTATCAGTCCGGTTTTCTGCCGGTCCGGCGGTATGTGGGAAAGGCCGTAGGCTAACAGCTTGTCCGGAGGGAGTCCGCTAACATCTTCCCCGTTAATGAGAACAGATCCGGAATCAATTTTCTGCATTCCGGTAATTGCGCGCCCGAGTTCAAGCTGCCCGTTTCCGTCAACTCCCGCAATACCTAATATTTCACCTTTGCGAATGGAAAAATTCAGGCCGTTTACCGCGTTTTGTCCCCGGTAGTTTTTTACATACAGGTCCTTTACCTGAAAAACAACGTTATCGATACATGCGGATGGTTTGGCCTCGCGAAGGTTAATCTCCCTGCCTACCATCATTTTTGCCAGCTCGTTGGTGTTTGTTTCGTCGACCGCCACGTCTCCGACTACTTTGCCGTCCCGTAAGACGGTAACGTTGTCGCAGATTCCCATTACCTCTTTCAGCTTGTGGGTAATGAACAGGATGGTCCGCCCCTCGCTTTTAAACTGTTTCAAAATTGTAAAAAACTCGAGAACTTCGTTAGGGGTCAGTACCGCGGTAGGTTCGTCAAAAATCATAATCCGGGACTTCCGGTAAAGGATTTTCAGAATTTCCACCCGCTGCTGCAGACCGACGGCCAAGTTTTCAATCTTTTCCTCCGGATCGATATTGAAGTTGTAGCGGTCGGACAGCTCCCGGACAGCGGCAATGCTTCCTTTGTAGTCAAGCATGGGAGCTGTTTTGGTTTTCAGTCCGAGGACCACATTTTCGACAACGGAGAGTTTCTGTACCAGCATAAAGTGCTGGTTTGCCATGCCGATTCCGAGTCTGATGGCATCGTCGCAGCTGCCAATGTCAACGCGTCTGCCGTCGATTAAGATTTCCCCCGAATTCATCCCGTACAAACCGTAGATACAGCTCATGAGGGTTGATTTTCCCGCCCCGTTCTCACCTAAAACGGCGCGGATTTCTCCTTTTTCCACGGACAGATCGACATTGTCATTTGCCAGGACCTGGGGAAAGCGTTTCGTCAATTGTTTAATTTCAAGTACCGGAGCCACATGCAGCCTCTTTCACAAAAAAACTGCCGGGGCCGCCATGCCCCGGCATTCATTTTCTATCTGGACCGTTCGCTTAGTCCAGTCTTTTTTCCATTTCACCTGCTTTTATTTTTTCGTAATCAGCCATAATCTCCGCTTTCAGATCAGCGGGGACGGAATCGGACCAGGTGCCGGGAAACTGTACGCCTTCTTTTATGCCGAGCACCAGGGCTTCGTTTTTAAAGTTGCCGTTTAGTACCTGCTTGCCGACCTGCTTTACCATGACCGGAACACTCTGAACGCCCGAGGTAAGGACCACGCCCGGAGCGAGGCTGTTGAAATCGCCGGACCAGCCGATTACATAGGCGTCGCCGCTTTCTTCGGCCGCGCGGATAGCTCCGACATCACAGGCGTCGCCGATACAGATCATAACGTCTACGTCGTTTGCGATCTGTGCCAGGGCCGCTTCTTTCCCCTTGTTAACATCGGTCCAGCTGCCGGTATAGGCAACGGTAACGGACGCGTCGGGGTTGTATTCTTTTACCGTTTTTTTAATAACGTCCACTTCGTTTGCAATGGACGGTATTTCCATTGCTCCGACGAATCCGACTTTATCGGTTTTTGTAAACTTTGCGGCGAGTTTTCCCATCAGGTAGGAGAGTTCCCCCTGGGCGAAAATAGCCGCGCCGACGTTTTCAGCCTGTGCCACACCGCCGATGTTGAAGAAGTAGGTGTCGGGGAATTCTTTCGCCACTTCCAGGATAGCGTCACCGTATTCAAACCCGTGGCCGAAGATAACGTCATAGCCTTTTTTCGCGTAATTCCGAAAAAGGTTTTTCTGGTCGGCCTGTTTCACGTTTTCGGTATAGGCAATTTCATAGCCCATTTCAGACTCGAGCATTTTCAGGCCGTCATATGCCGATGTATTCCAGCCGCCGTCATTGATCGGACCGGACATCAGCATTGCAGCTTTCAACGGTTCCTCTTCGGCTGCTTCCTCCGCTTCACTGCCGCCTGCACTTTCAGCAGGTACCGCTTCCTGTTTTCCGCCGGCAAAGACAAACCCTGCCGTTACCATTGTCAGGGCAAGCAGCATGATGAGAAAAAGTGCACTCTTTTTCATATATTCACTCCTTTATAATAAACTTGTGTAGACGTGTATACGTCTATACTATCGCATATTGTAAACCGGCATTGTCGAGTTGTCAACTAATATTTCAAGCTTGAGAGGTCAATTTCGGGGCGTATCTCGTAGTACAATTTCTGCCGGGTGTAGAGGAAATCAGGACCGTGGGTTGCCAGGGTAAGAAGCCTGGAATGGGGATGGGAGCGGCAGGAAAACGGGTCTTTTGTATTCGGGGTTATCGGCCCTCCAGCGAAGAGCATTGAATAATTGATGAAATATTCGTCCAGTTTCCCGTTCCGCAGCAGGTGGCTTGTGTAGGTGGGTGATTCAATTAACAGCCGTTCCGTCCCCAGCGATTTCAGCAATGCTAACAGTGTGTCCGAATCGGGAACATTGTTCTTTCCCGTCAGAATAACGGGAATAACCTCCTCATCAGCCAGTGCGGCTGCCAAATCCGCTGTACCCGCGGGCTCCTCCTGTCCGGTGAAGGGGCCGAAAAAGCGGAGGCGCGAGTGGCCTTGCCGCCGGAGATATTCGCCTCCCGCGGGGGATGTGGCGATAAGCACATGAAAATGCTGTTCATTGTCAATGCTGAAAATGAGATGATCTAGAGGAATGTCGCTGCCGTCAAATGAGACCACGATATTACGGGGATGTTCGGACTTCCCGAATAGTTCCCGGCGCTGGGTGAACAGATCGGTGTCGAAAATGTGGCTGGTGTTATTTGCTTCGGTCTGCAGAGTCCGGGCGCCCATGATAATTCCGTCGCAGAAGCAGCGGACGGCGTTTAAAATCCAGAAATCCGCAAGCGCGCCGCCGGGATCGAAAAAGTTGTTTTTTGCAATGACCGGTCCCGCCGGGTTGTCGGTAAAGGCCATTTTTCCGTCGGCGGAAAGGACAATACTCGAAACGGTATAGGGCCTGCCCGCCGGTGCCGCGGGAAAGTAGAGTTTGTCGTAAACGGCGTCGATTTTCGGCAGTGTACAGCCTTCGGGCGCGGACTGACGTATTTCCGCCAGCGCCTCCGTCTGCCGGAAGCAGACGTCGAGTTTCAGTTTGTTCTTGTCAAAATCAATATAGATAAGTTCAGCCATTCTGTATTTCTCCCCTGGTATTCTTTCTTGGTGGATTAAAACGCGACGGGTCCCATCCTCCTGGTTTTAAGCCCCTCGGTCCCTGCCCGCTTCGAAAGCCGGTCCGCCGACCGCTGGGCCCGTTCTAGGACCGCATCCTCGTCGCGTATCGTCAGTTTTCCGTTTTCTTTCACAATCGTACCGTCGATTATCACTGTTTCGATGCATTTTTCCGATCCGCCGTAGACAAGGGTGGAAACCGGGTTGTGCACGGGCACCGATTTTGCGCTGTTCCGCGGATTGTAGATGACCAGGTCCGCTTTTTTCCCTGCTTCGATGGAGCCGGTCTCTTTGTCGATTCCCAGGGCCCTCGCGCCGTCGATGGTCGCCATCTCCAGCACTTTGTAGGCTGTAAGTATTGTCGGATCCGTGGCCGCGACTTTGTGCAGCAGGGGTGTAATCCGGATAACCTCGAGCATGTCGTTGGTGTTGTTCGAAGCGGCCCCGTCGGTGGCCAGGCCGACGGTTATGCCTGCTTCGACCATCCGGGGTACCGGTGCCACCCCCGAAGCCAGGTACATGTTGCTGACGGGATTGTGGCTTACCGGCATGTCGTAGTACTTGGCCATCCGCATGTCACGCTCCGTCAGATACACGCAGTGGACCATCAGCACGTTCGGACCCACAATCCCCAAGTGCTGCAGCAGCTCGGCGTCGCTTCTGCCGTGAAGCCGCATGGTCGCCTCCCGGTCGAAGGGGGTTTCGGAGATGTGAATGGTGTAGCCCAGGCCGTAGGTCCGGGCGGCCTCCCAGGTCATCCGGAGCATTGCATCGCTTGCCAGCCACCCCGCCGCCGGCGCCAGCCAGATCCGGATCCTCCCTCCGCTGCTGTTATGGTACGTGTCCGCCAGGCGGACAATGTCTTTCTCCACCGCGGCGGCGTCCTGCATTATCTCCCCCGGCGTCCCTTCCCCGGTGTCTATCATTCCCCTGCCGTAGAATCCCCGCATGCCGAAATCCCGGTAGGCGGCGATGACCGCGTCGGAGAGTTCCGGCACGGGATGGGGATACATGTAGTCGAGGTTTGTCGTCGCTCCGCTGTTAATACACTCCAGGCAGCCGAGGGACGCCGCGTCGTAGACGGTTTCCGGGTCCAGGTGGACCGCGCTGGGGGCGGTCATTGTCTGAAACCATTCCGACAGCACTTTGTCGTCGCCGAGGCCTTTCAGCAGGGTTTGAAAGAGGTGGTTGTGGGTGTTGATAAAGCCGGGAAAGACAATTTTCCCGCCGGCATCGATGGTTGTATCAGCTTTGCCGGCGCCTGCCGCTTCGGTTTTGGACCCCACGAAAAGAATGGTGTCGTCTTCGATGAGAACAGAGGCATTGTAGAGAATGTCCCGCTTCGCGTTCACCGGAACAATCGTTCCGCCTTCGATAAGTGTTTTCATAAACCGCTATCCTACACGAAGCGGGATAAAAATAAAAGAGAAATTGACGGGCAGGACCATTTCCCGTATTCTGTCCGGTATGACGAACCCGTCGAAAAACATCATCAATATAACCGGAGAACTCTACAATTACATCCTCGAAAAAGGTGTCCGAGAGCACCCTGCCGTGCGGAATCTGCGGGAAAAAACTGCCGAGCATACCTTAGGGGGCATGCAGATGACGCCCGATCAGGGCGCTTTCATTAGGCTGCTGCTCCGGCTGATAGGAGCACACAGGGTAATCGAGGTAGGCAGCTATACCGGCACCGGCACGCTTGAAATGGCCCTATCTCTGCCCGAATACGGCTATATTCTTGCCTGTGAAACCCGGAAGGATTTTACAGAAATCGGCATTCCCTTCTGGGAGGAGGCCGGTGTCCGGGACAAGATCGATCTCCGCATCGGTCCCGCAGCCGAAACCTTAAGGGAGGCCGTCGAAGCAGGGTGGCGGAGTACATTTGACTTTGCCTTTATCGATGCGGACAAGGAAAATTACGGCATATATTACGAGTACTGTCTCGAGCTGGTCAAACCCGGCGGGCTTTTGTGTATCGATAATGTCCTGTGGATGGGCAGTGTCGTAGATCCGGCGGACAGGAGGCCCACCACTGAGGCGATCCGTGCATTGAACGATACCGTCGCCTCGGACAGACGGGTCGAAATCTGCATGCTCGGCATAGCCGACGGAATGACGCTGGTGCGGAAGAAAACGGAGATAAGCGCTTATCCGGAGGATTCCGATTTTGATTGACCTGCCGCATTCCCCTGCCGGTGACGGTCATTTCCGATAACAGCGAT
>CAZSGZ010000133.1:0-9504 GCA_964606455.1 uncultured Spirochaetales bacterium | reverse complement strand
CGTGGCTGTGGATGTCCTGGATAAAGTAGTTTTTGAGAAGATCGATATAGGGCTGAAAAAGCCTTATTCCGTACCGCTTGCTTACCCGGGCGTAGAGTTTTCGGGTTACTCCCTGCAGGATCAGTCCGATATTCATAACGATGAAGACCGAGAGCAGGGCGTACAGGACTTTAATGGTGAGCTCTCTTATGCTCATGGCAAACCTCCCAGCTGCCTTCCTCCGAGCTGAATAAGAAAGACAACGACGGTGTAGATGATCAGATGAAACGCGTAGCTCTGTCCGTTTCCGTTATAGATCCGCCGGAAAAAGTCGGACAGGCCGTGGAGCAGCTTCGCCAGCCAGTCCCAGAAGCGTTCAAAATAGGGGACGACCGCGGCGCCTAATGCTTTTTTATAGTGAGCGAAGAAATTATATGAAAAGTGGGAAAGCTCCGGCCGGGAAGGGGCATGCCCCGAATAGAATATATTGAACTGTTTAACCTTCTGCTTCCGTTTTTTATTGGCGAAGAAGAAGAGGAGGACCACCATGAATATCGCCCCGATAGCGTAGAGAATCATCGGGCCGTTGAAATAGCCTGCTCCCGTGGAGGCCAGGTCTCCCGACCAGATAAGGGCATTGTCCGGAAAGTACTTAGTCAGCATCGTACCCACCGGGCGAAGCAGTGCCGACGGCTTCATGGAGAGATACATAATGCCCGCAAGCAGAATATATACCGGCAACAGAAACCAGAAGCTAATCTCCTTGACCGTGCGGAGATTGTCCTTCAGCTGACCGAGGAATACGGTGTAGATGAGCCGGAACAGATAGAGGAAAGCGGTAATGCCGGCAATCAGCATGATGATGATCTGAAGGTAGAAACCCTCGGTAATCATCAGGTTGTAGGTCAGCCACTTCGCGGCAAACCCGACCAGAGGCGGTACGCCGGACAATGCGATGATGGATATAAGGACGGCAATGAAGGAAAGGGGCATCCGCTTGATGAGTCCTCCCATTTCGTACATTTTGGTGGAACCCGTCCGGAGCGCAATACCCCCGATGACGAAGAAGAGAACGGCTTTATAGATGAAGTGGGCCACCGTGTAGGTCATTGCCAGGAGCCAGCCGAGATGGGTCATGGTTGCCAGGCCGAAAACGATATACCCCAACTGTCCGATACTCGACCAGGCTAAAAGCCGCTTGGAACTCTCCTGGAAGGCGGCGGCAACGTTGCCTACGATTGCGGAAACCGCGCCGACCCAGGTAAGGGCGGTAAGAATCGGCCGGGCGTAGGAGGCGCCGCTCCCCATCCCGAGGAGAACCAGAATCAAACCGAAAACTCCCGCCTTCAGGAGAATTGCCGAAGCCATAACCGAAACTTCCGCCTTCGCCTCCCCATGCGCCCCGGGCAGCCAGATATGCATGGGTATTGTTGCCGTCTTTGTCATGAACCCGAGAATCATCAGGGAATAGGCCAGCATGGGGAGGACGGTAATATTCGACAGTGCGCTTAAGCTGATAGTCCCGGCGCTCACGAAGGCAAGGCCGAAGCCGAACATCATGGCGAAGGAACCCCCGATCGAAAAGAGGAGATACCTGTATCCGTGGGGCATCGACTTCTTCCCGCGGATAAGGAGGAAGTAGGAACCGATGGTCATCAGCTCCCATCCGAAGAAAAACTCCAGCAGCGTGGTCGCCTGAATCAGGGCGGCCAGGCCCGCGAACATTGCAAGTGTCATGGGATAGAATCCGGGCTGCTTTCCCCTGCGCCAGTAGCTCGAAATAAGCGTCAGAAGGGCGCCGCCTAAGAATATACCGCCGAAGATCATCCGGAACAGGTCTCCCTGCACCTGCGGGTACAGAAAGTAAATGTAGGCGGCCACGGCGCCGATTGAAAGGGTGTTTTTTATCCACCCCGGCAGCCAGTCCAGCAGGGCCATTACCGCTATCGCGGCTAGAGGCAGGTAATAAAAGGAGGAAAATCCTTCTATGAAGGTGCTGAAGTAATAGCCCGCCCCGAAGAGCAGAATCCCGAACAGGACCGGAGGGATGACCTTTACGGCCGGCACGGAATACTCCGGCAGCTCGTCGTTGTCCAGTTTCAGGGCGTATCCGAACCACCGGAACAAGTACACCGCTTCGAGGAACGTCGCGGCAAGGATAAGAGCTATATAGATATACATATTGCCCTTCATCAGGAGCATCACCAATTCCCACTTCGCGAAGAAGGAGGGGAAGGGCGGGAAGCCGATGAGAGCAAAAACCGCGGCGCCGAAGAGAACAAGGAGAACCGGACTGCGGCGAATGGCCGCCCAGGCCCGGAGCTTTTCGGCTTTTATTATTCCCACAAGCCAGAACAGGACCGCCTTGGCGAAATAGTGGGTAAGAATCAGCCCCGCCGCGATGAAATCTCTCTTGTCTCCGAGAATATTCGAAAGTCCCAAGACCACCAGGAGCAGTCCCATCTGCCCGATTGAAGAATAGCCTAAAAGCCGTTTTGCCCGGTCCTGTTTGATGCCCATCAGGTTCGAGCCGGCGAAGGTAACGAGCCCGGCGACGGTGATTACATTGAGAAAGGCGCCGTTTGCCAGAGGCAGGACTTTAACCAGCACGAAATAGGCGGCCGCGGTGCTTGCGGCGGAAATGATTGTACCGATCCCCGCAGGCGCGGCGTCGTAGACATCGATTGCCCAGCCGTTCGCGGGAAAGGGTTTCAGTTCCAGCAGGAGCGCGATGACGATCATAAACAATGCCAGGAGACCTCCTTTCACGGCGGTCAAGCCGGCACCTTGAAGAACATCAATATTCAGCGTTCCGCCGAAATAGTAAACGAAAATGATCCCTAAGAGCAGAAATCCGGATATGATTCCGGCGGCGATCATATATTTGAATCCCGCCGCCAGGGGCCTGTCTTCTCTCGTAAGGACAATCAGTCCCGCCGTTGCAATAGTGGCGATTTCCATAAAAACAAACAGGTTAAAGATGTCCCTCGTCAGGACCATGCCGTTTAAGCCCATAATAAGGACGATGAATACCGACATCGCGTGGCTGCCGGTCTTCTTGAGCCGGTCAAAGAGATAAAATCCGCCTAAGAGTCCGGCTGCATTTATCATCAGGGTGAAAAAAGCCTCCTCCCGCCCCATCTGCAGATTAATGGAGAAAGGCGGTTTCGCCCCCGCCGTAAATATCTGTACCGTTTCCCTGCCGTGAAAAACAAAGGCGCGGAGCCATTCAAAGGAGATGAACAGGAGACCCGCCGAAGCCAGCAGCATCAGTACCCATGCGGCATTTTTCGCCTTTCGGAGAAATCCGATGAAAAACGCCGTTCCCAGACCGATTCCGATGAGATAAATAGGATTTATGAGTATAGGGTTCACCATTTTAAGTCCTTGTAACTGCTGATCTCGAGAGATTTCCGCTGTCCGTACAGCTTCACCACATAGGCGAGCATGAGCGCGGTAATTCCTAAGCCGATGACAATCGCGGTGAGTACCAGTGCCTGAGGAACGGGATCGACAACCGTCCGTGCCGCCGTTTCCCGGGCAGCCGCTTCATCGAGAATAGGCGCGGTCCGGCCGCGGATATATCCGATACCGACCATAATAACGTGCAGACCCGTATCGAACACCGAAAAACCGATGACGATCTGTATCAGGTTTTTCCTGGTCAAAAGGCCCCACAGTCCCGTTAACAGGAGAAGAAAGCCGAGTCCTAAGGCTATTGTTCCGTAATTCATAGTTCCTCCTCCGTTTCATGAAAATCGGAGAGAAGTCCCGAAAGTTCGCTTCCCACTTTCAGACCGATCAGAATATAGATGACGGGGATCAGTCCGGCGCTCAATAAGGTTCCGAATTCGCCTAAGGGCAGCACCGAATTGTCAAGGAATCCACCGGCGAGGAATATGCCCGCAATACCGAGGCCCACGTAGACGAAGCCCGATATGGATTCAACAATCCTGAAGAGCCGTTTGTTCACCTGTTTCAGCGGATCGGACAGGAGAATCAGCACCAGACCCGAGGCCATAATCGCGCCTCCCTGAAAACCGCCCCCGGGAGTGAGGTGTCCGTTAACAAAGACATAAACCCCGAGTAGAAAAATAAACGGCGTAAGAAACGAACCTGCCGTCCGCAGCAGTTCGCTCGAGGGACGGAGTCTGCGCCGTAATTTCCCGCCTCCCCCTTTCAGAAAGTATGCGAGAATCGCCGCGGTAAGGAAGAGAATCGTCACTTCCCCGAGTGTATCGAGCCCCCGGTATGTAACGACAACCGAAGTTACCAGGTTCGCCGCACCGGTTTCCTTAGGCCCTTGTTCGGCGTAATACGCCGCGGTTTCATTCAGCTGTTCACTGCCGGTATAGGAACGGAACAGAAAGAAAAACGCAGCCCCTAAGGCTATAAGGAACAGGAGGACAATTATTTTTTTAACCATTTTCTCCTCCTCTTACCTTCCGCAGCGCGTAGAAAAAGATAAAGGTGGACAATCCGCTGCCGATGGCCGCTTCGGTCATCGCGACGTCCGGGGCCGCGAGAAGGAGATAGATAACCGAGGCCAAAAGCGAAACAAGACCCGCCGCCAGAATTGACGTAATCAGTTTCCGAGCCAGAACGGCCGCGACGGCGCTTGTCAGTGCCAGTACCGAAAGAACGATAAGCAGTATCAGGTTAAGCATGTGCCGCCTCCTCGTTTTCTTTACCGGTATCATCGCCCCGGTCATCCCCGCCGCCGGGCTGCCGCTCCTCGTAATCCCGCAATTTATCGGCCACCGTTGTCTCGGTGAGCTTTATGCCGATGTGGTGGGCCGCACGGGCCAGAACATGGGAGGATACGGGGTTGGTAAAGAGAATGAACAGAATCAGTACAATCAGTTTCGGGAACCAGCCGGGCTGAGCGATCCCGATTCCAAGCAGAAAAAGCAGCGTCCCCAGGGTCGTCGCCTTAGTACCCGCCTGTATCCGGTTGTACGAATCGGGCATGCGGATGATACCTAAGGCGCCGAAGAACAGAAAGAGGGAACCGATAATCGAAACGATTCCGCCGATAATTTCCGATATGACCATAACCTACAGCCCCCTTTCCAGATATTTCGCAACGACGATAACGCCTAAAAAACTCAAAAGGCCGTAGACGACAGCCACATCCAGGTAGATCCCCCGTCCCGTTGTAAAGGCAATGACGCCGATTAGGGATATCGAAATGATGGTCAGTACGTCAAAGGCGATGACCCGGTCCACCGGGTTCGGCCCCAGGAAGAAGCGGACCGCCGCGAGGACCAGCGCTAAAAGGGCGATACCCCCGGCAATAAAAAACAGAATATTACCCATAGATCACCTCCAGGTACTTTTCGAAATTCCGGACAATTGCCGCGGTTGCATCTTCGATGTCCACGGAAGATGCATCGATCCAGTGGATAAACAGGGATTCACCTTTGATATCTACCGAGAGTGTTCCGGGTGTCAGGGTTATGGAGTTCGCCAGAAACAGCCGGCCTAAGGGGGACTTCAGTTTCGTCTTGACCTCCACGATCGCCGGTTTAATCGGCAGCGCGGGGGAGAGGACCCGGCGGGCAACGTCCAGGTTCGCTCGAATCAGGGCGGCAAAAAAAATAAAGGGATAGACCAGTAAATAAGCCAGCGCTTTCGGTCCCAGCTTCATCTCCCCGAATACGGGATGCCGAATCGAGAAAAGCAGTACGATTAATAGGACAATAAAAATTCCGGCAATGACAACAACCGGAGAAAAGGAACTGTTCAGCAGCAGCCAGAGCCCGAGAAGCAGGACCATCGATATGAACCAATTCTTCATGTTTCCCCCTTAATTCTTACAGATTATCCGGCAGGCTATGTTATATTAGGTTCGATAAATATATGATTTTCTTTATTCTAAACAGTCACGGGTCTTCCGTCAAGTAATTTTTTAGAAAAATCATCAGATTTATCGGGCTGATTGTTATGAAGGGGGCATGCCGCGGCGGACCGGGTGCCCGCACCAATCGTTCTTACCGCTTAAAGGACAAGCCCCCTCGCTCCATCCCCGCTTACCGGCCCGTTATCCCCGGCTCGCTCACGCTCCGCCGGCACGGCCCGGCGGGTATTCCGCTACCCCCGTTATGCCGCCGCCGGCAAACCGTCAGATGTTGTTGTAGAGATGTATTCAACTATTCCCTTTCGGTGTGCTATATTCAGAAGCACCTGCCTAGGGCGGCGATCAGGAGTTAACAATGAAAGAATTTGAATATTATCAACCGACGCGAATTATCTTCGGTGCGGGGAAAGTAAATGAAATCGGGGAATTAACCGCGAAATATGGTAAGAAAGCACTGCTGGTTACCGAACCGGCTATTCCCGTGTTTGAGAAACTGTATAGACGGGTAAAAGAATCGCTCAAGGAAGCAGGAGTAGACGTCGTTCATTTCGACCGGGTCAAACCGAACCCCACCACCGATATTGTTTCCGCGGGGGCCCGGGCTGCAGGGGACGCGGGCGCGGATGTTGTACTCGGTCTCGGCGGAGGATCGAGCATGGACACTGCAAAGGCGATTGCCGTGGAAACAACGCATCAGGGTACTGCCTGGGATTATCTGTTTTACAAGAAGGAACCGACCCCCGCGACCTTACCGATTATCTGCGCTGCCACGACTTCCGGGACGGGATCCCAAGCCACGCCCTGTGCCGTTATAACTAACCCTAAGGATAAAGATAAATCGGCTCTGTGGCATGATAACATTTTTCCGAAAGCGGCGATTATTGATCCCGAATTAACGGCCACGATGCCGCCCCGATTAACGGCAGTTACGGGATTCGATGCCTTCTGCCATAATTTCGAGGCCCTCATTTCGGTAAACTCGAGTCCTTATGTTGAAACCTTGTCTTTAAATGCCATCAAGCGGATTGCGGAATATCTGCCCCGGGCGGTAGAGCAGGGAGATGACCCGGAAGCCCGGGCAAATATGTGCTGGGCCGATACCCTCGGGGGGCTGTCATTCGGGGCGGCGGGAGTGACGCTGCCGCACGGAATCGGAATGCAGATAAGCGGGCACTGCCCGGCAGTTGCCCACGGAGAAGCCTTAGCGGTACAGTATCCCGCATTTACCCGGTTTACCTGGAATTCCGCGCTAGAGAAATTTGCAGCCGTCGGCAGGATTTTTAATCCTGAATTGGAAAGCGCGGCGGAAACGGAGGCGGCGGAAGGGTGCTGCCTAGAGATTGACAAATTCCTGCAGAAGATCGGACTCTGGATCGATCTCAAGTCTTTGGGAATTTCAGAAGAGCAGGTGAGGATAATAGCGAATGCCGGACAGGTTCTTCCAGACTACAAGAACAATCCGCGCATCGCCTCAATTGATGAAATGTATACTTTACTGATGGACTGTTTCGAGCGGTAGCACGTAACATGACCGATTAGAAGAACATGAGAAAATTTTTAACGGTATCGGCGTCATTTATTATCATGCTCTGCATAGGCAGCGTATATGCATGGAGTATCGTTGCCGCTGAACTCATTGAAAAATTCGGTTTTTCAGCTTCTCAGTCCCAGATAATATTCGGAATGATAATAGCGGTATTCCCGGTTACAATGATTTTTGTCGGACGATTAGGAATAAAAGTAAAACATCGATATCTCGGCTACATATCTGGACTGCTGTATTTTCTAGGATATTTTTTAGCAAGCTGTTCGCACGGCAATTTCATTATGCTGCTTTTCGGTATTGGGCTTCTGGCAGGAATAGCAACCGGTTTCGGTTATTGGGTCGCGCTCACGTCGCCTGTTCAATGGTTTCCTGAAAAAAAAGGGTTTATCACAGGTATAGCATCCGCGGGTTTTGGCTTAGGCGCGGTTGTTATGTCGGAAATTGCCGAAATATTACTAAACCGGGGCTATACCGTTCTCCAATTGCTCAAAATCACCGGGATATCATACGGATTGATAATAATTATGTTATCAAATCTCATTTTTCAAGTTCAAAACACCGCAGGAACTAGAGAAGGGCCTGTAAAAGCAATGAATTTTATAGGTACAAAAATTTTTAGAAAACTTTGTCTCGGTATATTCCTGGGGACCTTTGCCGGCTTGCTTATCATCGGCAGTTTAAGAATTATCGGCGGACAATATACTATTACAAACCATATTCTGGTCCTTGGTGTTGCGTTATTTGCCGTTTCAAACTTTTTAGGCCGTCTTATCTGGGGTTTCGTCAGTGACCATTTAGGAGCGAGTTTAAGTATATTCTTGGCCCTTCTGGTTCAATCAATATCAATTGTTTCATTGAATATTTTTACTTTATCGGATATTTCCTATGTAATTCTGGCCTTCCTCATTGGGATTGGATTCGGCGGTAACTTCGTGCTTTTTGCCAGGGAAACGGCTCAGGTATTCGGGGTGAAAAATCTCGGCATCATTTATCCGTACGTTTTTTTAGGTTATGCAATTGCCGGCATCGCGGGTCCCATCAGCGGCGGGTTATTATACGATTCCTCAGGTTCATTTTTCTATGCAATTATTCTTGCTAGCCTTCTGAGCCTTGCGGGGAGTTTCTTGTTTCTGATACAATTTGTTAAATCAAGAAACAATGAGCATTGTACCAAACATAGATAGAGCGGCTGAGTATATTCAGAAAGGTAAATTAGTTGCCTTCCCCACCGAAACCGTGTACGGATTGGGGGCAAACGCTTTAGATCCGTTGGCCGTCGCGAAGATATTCGAAATGAAAGAACGTCCTTCTTTCGATCCGCTGATTATCCATATTGCCGATATTCAGCAATTGGAAAGGCTGGTTTTACACGCCGATGAAAGGGTGTATAAATTAGCTGAAGTATTTTGGCCCGGTCCCTTGACCATTGTTCTGCCGAAAAGCAGTATGGTTCCCGACATTGTCACGGCGGGCTTATCAACAGTGGGCATTAGAATGCCGGACAACGAAATTGCGTTAGAATTAATTCGTAAATCCGGATGTCCGATTGCTGCGCCGAGCGCGAATAAGTTCGGACGAATCAGTCCCACTTCACCGGCCCATGTAAAAAAACAGCTGCCGAATGTCGATTATATCCTCGAAGGCGGCAAAACAACCGTCGGCATTGAATCCACCATAATCAAACTAACGGATTATGGTTTTCAAATACTCCGCAATGGAATTATCACCGAAGAGGAGTTGGAAACAATCGTTCCGTTTGACGGTAGTTCTACAATTGAAAAAATATCAGCCCCCGGAATGCTGAAATCTCATTACAGCCCGGGGAAAAAGCTGTTCCTAGCCGATAATGCCGGCCTGAAAATTGACAAATCGAAAGCAGGGCTTATTTCATTTTCCGGAGAATTGGAAGAAGGGTACCGGAAAGTAATTAGAGTTTCGGAAAGAAAAGATTTGAAGGATTATGCCGTAAACATGTTTGAGGCCATGCACTCTTTTGAAGATGATACCGATATTGAAATAATAATCGCGGAACCGGTTCGTGAAATAGGAATCGGAAAAGCAATAATGGACAGGCTTAAGAAAGCGGAGTTCAGCTGGCTTGCTAGTAATTAGACCGCCG
>CAZSGZ010000132.1:0-9524 GCA_964606455.1 uncultured Spirochaetales bacterium | reverse complement strand
CAAAGAACTGCTGGGGGCTTCGTATCGAAGATCCCTCGGAAGATGATGAAGTGCCGACCCTTGTAAAAAACCCGAAATGGATACGGATTATTCAGCCGATTTTCGATCTCATCGGTACCGTCCCGGGATACAGAGAGTACGATATCAGTTTCTTTTTCCTTTTCTTTTTCAGCATATTTTTCGCGATGATTATCGGCGACGCGGGATACGGAAGTATTCTGTTTGTCGGGGCCCTCATTGGAATTATCAAAGGGGCCGCTTCGAAAAAAGGGGTGTCTACCGCCACGGCCTTACTGGCCGTCTTGAGCCTTTCGACAATCGGCTGGGGGGCCGTTACCGGCACCTGGTTCGGTTCGGAATATATTGTCGACAACACCTTCCTTTCCCGGCTGGTTATCGACCGAGTCGCGACCTTTAATCCAAGAAGCAGCGAAACGGTCAAGTTTATATGTTTTGTCATTGGAACGGTACAGATCGCAATCGCGCATGTGTGGAAATTTATCACCGAACTCAAGAAGAAGCCCGTCATTAGAGCGTTTACACAGCTGGGGTGGTTTATCATGGTCCTTGGCCTCTACTACCTGGTGTTAAGCCTCGTTCTCAATACCGGGGAGATCCGGGAATTTACCTTCCTCGATCGGGTCCTGAAACCGGTCAGTATGCCGGGGTACAGTACGTACATGCTGATTGCGGGCGCCGCGATGGTTATCCTGTTTTCAAAGCAGGAAGGCCAGTTTTTTAAGGGAATCCTCAAGGGTTTCGGCGGATTTTTAACGACCTTTCTCGACAGCATCGGCGCCTTTTCCGATATTATTTCCTACATCAGGCTCTTCGCGGTAGGACTTGCGACGGTGGAAATCGCGAAAAGTTTCAACGAAATGGCGGCGGGAAGCGGCAATGGCGTTACCGGAATTATCGGCGGGGCGATTATACTGATTTTCGGGCATACCCTCAATCTGGCAATGGGCGCCTTAAGTGTCATTGTCCACGGCGTGCGTCTGAATATGCTGGAATTTTCGGGTCATTTGGGAATGGAATGGACTGGAAGACCTTATACACCGCTGCGGGAACGCGGCAGTGAATATGAAGATAAAAACTAAGAAAGATTTCATGGTAAAGGAGTAGAAATAATGAATGTTGGGTTAATCGGAGTCGGCGCGGCACTTGCTTTTGCCGCGATAGGATCTGCCATCGGAGCCGGAGCGGCGGGAATGGCAGCTGTAGGGGCGTGGAAAAAATGTTTTGCTCAGAACAAGCCCGCTCCCTTTATGCTGGTGGCTTTTGTCGGGGCGCCGCTTACACAGACAATTTACGGTTTTATTCTCATGAATACCCTCCGGGAAGCCGCCGAAGGTATGGACCCGATGCTGCTGCTAGGAGCAGGCATCCTCGGCGGAATTGCCATGGGATTCTCCGCGATGTTTCAGGGAAAAGCAGGCGCCGCGGCGTCGGACGCTTTGGCTGAAACCGGGAAAGGGTTCGGAAACTATATTATGGTCCTCGGTCTTGTAGAGACAGTTGCCCTTTTTGTAATGGTTTTTCTCATGGGAATTGTCGGTTAAAATTACCGGAGGACGTACGAACACCGCAATGAAGCTCCTCCGGAAAACGACCCGGCCGGTGACGGTCGGGCCGTATGTTATCGGAGGCGGAAACCCCGTTACCATACAGACGATGTGGAAGGCGCCCCTTACGAAGGAGATTGATAAAACCGTTTCCGGTATACGGCGGCTAGCGGACATCGGCTGCGATATAATACGCTTTGCCGTACCGGACATGGAATCCGCCGAAGTGTTAGGGCGTATTGCCCGGGTGTCGCCGATACCGCTGGTGGCGGACATCCATTTCGACTACACATTGGCCCTTGCCTGTCTCGACACACCGATAGCCAAAATCCGGATAAATCCGGGAAATATCGGGACCCCGGCGAAGGTCCGGGAAGTGCTCAAGAAGGCCGCCGCGCAGGGAAAGCCGATACGGGTGGGGATTAACGGCGGCTCCCTGCCGGGAAAACTGCGGAAAGAAGCGGACCGCTGCGGAGCTATGGTCAAGGCTGCCGAGGAAGAGATACATCTGCTGGAGCAGGAGGGCTTTCGGTCCGCCGTATTTTCACTAAAATCTTCGAATTTGGAGGAGATGATAGAGGCAAACGTGCGGTTTTCCGAAGCCTACGACTATCCTCTGCACATCGGAATGACCGAAGCGGGACCGCTGGTACCGGGAATTGTCCGGAATTCCATCGCAATTTCCCGTCTCATCAGACTGGGGATCGGCGACACCATCCGTGTTTCCCTGTCGGATTCGCCGGAGAATGAAATAATTACTGGCAAAGCGGTTTTATCTGCCGAAAATCTATATCAGGGAGGAGTGAAGATTATCTCCTGCCCAACCTGCGGAAGAAAAACCTTCGATGTGGAAGGATTTCTCGCAAGTATTGAAGAGGACCTGGGGAAAATGAAAAAGTCGATCACCATTGCCGTAATGGGCTGTGAAGTAAACGGCCCCGAAGAGGCAAAACACGCCGACTTAGGCATTACCGGAGCCGGGAACAGTGTGCTATTGTTTAAAAAGGGAAAAATTTTCGGCAGGACCGGCCTCGAAGAAGGAAAAAAACTGTTTGTAGAGGAACTGCGTTCGAAATGCTGAAGAAATGGTTATTCCTCGTCATTATAGCCTCCGCGTTTCTTTCCGCCGCCGGGGCGCAGGAAAAAGACATTTACGAACTGCCTTCGTGGCTTATATTGGAATACGGCAGAAAAGCCTTTAGTGAAAAGGAACTCGGCGTTGCCCTCCGGTACGCCCGGGAGGCAATAGAAAAGGAGGGAAGGTTTTTTCCCGAAGCTGAAATTTTAATCGGTGACGTATTTCGCGGGGAAGGCAATACCGATTTGGCAATAGAACAGTATAAAAAAGCCCTTGAAAGCGCCGGGCAGCTCTATGTTCGTAACGATAAATACAAAATTCTCTATAAAATAGCGGACATTCACCGGGACGGGGATCCGGAAACATACGAAGAGACGCTGCGGCGGGTCCTCGAAGACGATGAAATGTACAATCAGGCGGTAAAGACGGACCTCGGGGGGAAGATGATAACGACCCTCCGGAATGAGGGGCTGAATAAACTGCTTGTCCTCTACCGGCTGAAGAGTTATCATTCATTGGAGGCCCATACTGAATTGGGCCGTCTCTACTCGGAACAGGGACAATGGGAAATGGCGGCACTGCATCTCATTTTTTCCGTTGTTACGGTTTTTTCCCGCTCTATTGAGGAATATAAAATGTACGATCCGGAATATATCTTCGAAGACGCGGATATATTCTTGCGTTTGACAAAACGGTATACGGCAATTCAGGAATATATCGAACATACCGGGCTGTTTATAGATCTCTACTACCTCGGAGCTGTCCTGCAATCACTTGGAGCAAAAACGGAAACCATTCGGACTATCTGGGAAACGGCCCTCCGCCATACCGGGGACCCCCGTCTTCAAAACCGCCTCGAATCCGAGGTGGAGAATTTATAACGGAAACGGTCAGCTCTTCTCTCTTGTCACGTGGATATAAATTTCGTACTCTTCATTTCGGAGTTAACTGTGGATAGGATCATTATCAAAGGCGCCCGGGAGCACAATCTTAAAAATATCGACCTGGAACTGCCCCGGGACAAGCTGATTGTTATATCAGGCCTGAGCGGGTCCGGAAAATCCTCCCTTGCCTTCGATACGATATTCGCGGAGGGGCAGCGGCGGTATGTCGAGTCTCTTTCCTCCTACGCCCGGCAGTTTTTGGGGAGGATGGACAAACCGGATGTCGATTATATCGAGGGCTTATCGCCGGCAATCAGCATTGAACAGAAAACAAGCCACCGAAACCCCCGGTCGACCGTGGGTACGGTAACGGAAATTTACGATTACTTCAGGCTTCTCTACGCGCGGGTGGGCAAGCCCCATTGTCCGCAGTGCGGCAGAGAAATAGAAGAGCAGTCGGTAGACCAGATTATCGACACGATCCTCTCGCATCCCGAAGGGACAAAACTGATGATTCTCGCCCCGATGGTGAAGGGGAAAAAGGGTGAACATCAGAAAATATTTCAAGACGCCCTGGGGGCGGGCTTTGTCCGGGCACGGGTCAACGGTGAGGTGCGGTCTCTCGATGAAGAGATTGTTCTTGATAAACGGAAAAAGCATTCCGTCGAAATTATCGTCGACAGAATCAAAGTCCGGCGGGACAGCAGAAAACGGATTGCCGATTCGGTGGAAACGGCACTTGAATTAACCGACGGCCAGGTCCTCGCCGTTGTCGAGAAAGATAAAAAGGAGGAGGAGTTTTTCTTCTCTCAGCACAGTTCCTGCGGTGTATGCGGCATCAGTATTCCCGAGCTGCAGCCGCGGCTTTTTTCCTTCAACAACCCGTACGGCGCCTGTACCGCCTGCGACGGCCTTGGAATAACCCTCGAATTCGACCCGGAGCTTGTCATTCCCGATTTGTCCCTGTCATTCAATCAGCGGGGAGTTATACCCTACAACCCCGAGGCAAACTGGCAGCGGAGCTGGTTCGAGGCCCTCGCTAAGCACTACGGTTTTTCTTTAGACACACCCCTAGGGGAGCTGCCGGAGGATGTCCTGCAGGTAATTCTGTACGGAAGCGGCGACAAGGTGGATGTAAAATATGTCAATAAAAACAAGACCGGAAAGTTTGAATACACTTCGCGGTTTCCCGGGGTCTTGAACGAGCTGAAACGGCGGTACATTGAAACGACCTCCGAGGGGATTAAGCAGTGGCTCGAACAGTTTATGAGCCAGCGGAAATGCAAGGCGTGCGGAGGAAAGCGGCTGAAACCCGAGGCCCTTGCGGTTACCACGGGAGGAAAAAACATCCACGATATTACAGCAATGTCGGTGCGGGACTGCAGCACGTTCTTCCGAGACCTCGAATTGAATGAAACTGAAGGCCAGATTGCAGGCCAAATTATAAAAGAGATTACCGCGAGGCTGTCGTTTCTGCGGAAAGTGGGCCTCGACTACATTACCCTGGAGCGGAAAGCATCCACTCTTTCCGGAGGCGAAGCCCAGCGCATCCGGCTGGCAACCCAAATCGGCTCCTCCCTGGTCGGGGTGCTGTACATTCTCGACGAGCCGACAATCGGGCTGCACCAGCGGGACAATCAGCGTCTTATCGACACGCTGAAACATCTTAGGGACTTGGGAAACACCCTCATCGTGGTTGAGCACGACGAGCAGACCCTGCGGACCGCCGATTACATTGTCGATCTCGGCCCCGGGGCCGGAGTCAACGGCGGTCACATTACGGCGGCGGGTACGCTTAAGGAGGTCGTTGCCAACACAAACAGCCTTACCGGACGTTACCTTGCGGGGGAGGAGTTTATCGCCAACCGGAGCAGCAGGAGGCCCGGAAGCGGAACGCTGCTGACGGTGTACGGTGCCCGGGAGCACAATCTCAAGAACATCGATATTGCCGTCCCGCTGGGGACGTTTTCCGTCATTACCGGCGTTTCGGGATCGGGGAAATCGACCCTTTTGGAAGATATTCTATGCCCCGCGCTGCTGAATACGCTGTCCCGGACAAAACGGCCGACGGGGGACTATGACAGGCTGGAAGGGTACGAAGAGATAGAAAAAGTCATCAATATCGATCAGGACCCCATCGGGAGGACCCCCCGTTCGAACCCCGCGACCTATGTCGGACTCTTTACACCGATCCGGGAGCTTTTCGCCTCTCTTCCCGAATCGAAGGCCCGGGGATATAAGCCCGGGCGGTTTTCCTTCAATGTAAAGGGAGGGAGGTGTGAAAATTGTCAGGGCGCAGGGACAATTAAAATCGAGATGCATTTTCTTCCGGACGTATATATTACCTGTGACGTATGCAAGGGACGGAGGTTCAACAAGGAGACCCTGGACATTCGCTATAAGGGAAAAAATATCTACGAAGTACTGGACATGACGGTAGACGATGCCGCCGATTTTTTCCAGGCAATTCCAAAGGTGGAATCGAAGCTGCGGACCCTGCGGGAGGTGGGCCTGGGTTATATAAAGCTGGGGCAGTCGGCGTTGACCCTGTCGGGGGGAGAAGCACAGCGGATAAAACTGTCCCTCGAACTTTCCAAACGGATAACAGGGACCACATTTTATATTTTAGACGAGCCGACAACGGGGCTGCATTTCGGGGACGTAAAAAAACTTCTTGAAGTCCTGCAGACCCTGGTAGACAAGGGGAATACCGTTGTGCTGATTGAACATAACCTGGATATCATTAAACAGGCGGACTATATCATTGATCTCGGCCCGGAAGGGGGGGAGAACGGGGGCAGATGCATTGCTTCCGGTACCCCTGAAGAGGTGGCGAAAACAGCGGGTTCCTATACGGGACAGTATCTCCGGAACGTGTTAAGGGGGTAGTTTGCCGAGATTAACCGGTTTTTTTTTGATTCTATTCTTATCCCCCGTTCTTTTTCTGTATTCCCGGGACCTGGATGATATAACGGCCGCTGAAATGAGAAAAACCGCGCCCTCTGAAACGGATGAAGAGGAAGCGACCCTGCTGGAAAAGACCCTTCGGATCGATATCGATACGGCGGGGTATTTCGAACTGCTTGCATGGTGCAAACGCGTGGGCTTGCCGGAAAAAGGGGACAAAAAGACCCTGGCCGGCAGACTTTACGCCTACTACAACATCCCTCCGGAAAAAACGGAGGAGGAAGCCGCGAAGGGTAAAAAAATTACCATTGAATCGGCAAAAACAACCGAATATTTTACCGTCGAAGAAGTGGAAGAGGATTACATCATTGTAAAGGGAGATGTCATCATCCGGATTCTGGATGAGGAAAAGGGGAGTGAACACAGCATACGGGCCGAAGAAATCTATTTCAATCAAACGAAAAATATCCTGGCCGCCGAAGGAAACGTCGTCTATACCCTGACGGAAAACGGAAAAGAGGAAACTTTTTACGGAAAAAGCCTGCATTTTTCCTTAGACACCTGGGAAGGGGTTTTCTTTCAGGGGGTTTCCGTAAGCGATCAGCAAATCGAAGAAGAAACCATTACCTTCCGTTATTACGGCGATACCATATACCGCTCCGAAAAAGACGCCATACGCCTGGAAGAGGGTATTATTTCATCCAGCAAGCCGAAGGAACCATACTACCGGATCGAAGCAAAGAAGATATGGGTCTTAGCCCCCGGAGAATGGGCGATTTTAGGCGCATCCATTTACGTGGGAGAAGTTCCGATGATGTATCTCCCCTTTTTTTTCAAGAACCGGGACAAGGTCGTATTCCGCCCGTCCATGGGGTTTCGGGACAAGGGGGGCTTCTTTCTGCAGACGACCACCTACTTCCTCGGCGAGGCGGACCCGGAGGAAGACACTCTCTCATTTCTCCAGCTGGGAACTACCGATGACGGCACCGCGAAAAAGGTGCTGAAAGGATTGTATCTTCGTACCGAAGGGACCATGACCCGGGAGGAACAGCAGAAAAAACAGGCCTTACGACAGGCCGGGACCTACGGAAAACTGATGTTTGACGCTTACTCCAGGCTCGGCGTCTTTGCCGGACTGGATATAAATGTCGGGGAAACCGACTGGCTGAAGAATATAGTTCTCTTTGCCGGCATCGCCCGCAGCCGGGATATTTTTATCGACCCCGAGACGGGATGGTATACACCGTACTGGATAACTCCGGACGGCGCCGTTGTTTCCCGATGGAATACTTCCTATATTGCCGGGAATGAGGTCCCTTTCAGATACGGCATGCAGGCTGCTCTGGTATTCGCTCATCCCGTTTTCGGCATCGACGCCAATATCGAGACCTTTTCCGACCCCTATTTTACCCGGGATTTTTTCGATAGGAGTGAAGAAACCGACTGGCGTGAATTTATCGGCATTAGTGAAGAAGCGGACCTGACGGAGGAAGCGGGGGAAACGTCGGAAAGCGCCGAAGGGGGACAGGAAAGGGACAATCTCTCCTGGTACGCCCGGGGGAAACTGACACCGAAGGTCGAGGTCCTGCAGCCCTATGTAACGGACATGCGGATTAGCAGGGCGGATGTGGAAGTGAACTGGAAAACAAAGGAAATGGGTATAACCGATGAAACCCTGCCGGCGGAAGAGTTGAGGACCGAATATTCCCTGCCGGAAAAGCGGTTTTTTTATCCCGATACCATGCTTCTGCCTTCCGCGGCGGGTTCACTGTCGGGGCAGCTTGTTAACGTGAGTTTCCCCGGAGATAAAAGAAAACCGGAAGAAGAGAAACCGGAGCCGGAACAGGAGAAATTCCCCGGGAAAGGCCTGCTCCCTCCCTGGCTGGCGGCGGAAAGCCCTGAAGAAGAGGGGGAAGGGGAAATTGCCGGTCCGCCGGAGGTCCGAGTTCCGGATCTTTTCACCGACGAGCCCCTGCCGATACTTCCCGGACCAGTTTTGTACCGGCAAAGTCTCTCCTACAGCCTCAAACCCTCCGTTTCCGTAGACCACCGGCTGAACTCCGGTTTGTGGGAATCGCACCGGGACATCGATTTCGCGAAGCAATTTTCCCTGTTGTATACACAGAATTCCTTTGAATTAATAAGTCAGTCCGATTTTTACAATTCACTGGCAACGGTGAAAGATACCGTTACCCTGTCGGGAGTGTACAAAGACCATTTCAACCGCAGTGAAGATATTGAAGACGAGGAGTGGGGGAACTACAAACTGGACGATTACACTGCCACCGCGTTCCTTGCGCTAAACAACCTTGCTGTGACGGTCAATCCGTTTATGACTGTTTCCGTACTGGAAAAGTCGGCGGTAACTTATAATCTGCAGACTGTACTCTTTAAAAAAGAATTCAGCGAAACGGACGAAAACGACAATCCGGTCTTTACCGATACAGCCGCCTCCTGGGACAAGGAATTTATCCCGCAGCACACTCTTTCTTCCAGTGTCATTGTCCGCGCGCTGGAGGCGGACCAAAAGCTGTCGCTGCAGTATGTGCTGCCGCCGCTGCTGCAGCTCGTTACCGCCCAGCTGACCCTGCAGACCGGGCCTTTCGGACATTATATTGCCTGGAGCACGGGGGAGGTAGAGCTGGAAGAAGACCCCGAACGGACTGAATGGAAGATGAAACCCCTGGAACTGCAGGAAAGCTTTTCCTTAGGGGAGTATCTGCTTGTTCAGCAGCGCTTCCTCTACTCCTTTGAATTCAGCCGCTGGTCGGAAAGTAAGTCAACCCTCAGGCTCTCATTTTTTGAGAAAAACCTCACCCTGCAGGAGGTGTTTGTTTTCGGATTTCCAAATGATGAAGCGCTGGAGTCGGGACCGCCGCTGTTCGACCACCCCTTTTCGAGCGTAACGGAACTGAAAATATGGTGGTTTTCCACCGCCTTTCGGGCAAAAAACACCTATACATATGAAATCGACCCCGAAGCCGGGTGGATACAGCAGGAGGAGCAGTCTTTTCAGCCGGAATCCCTGCAGTTCGCGCTTAATTGCAAGCCGCGGCTCGACCCTTTCTGGAAAAACAGGATCCTCTTAGG
>CAZSGZ010000131.1:0-9571 GCA_964606455.1 uncultured Spirochaetales bacterium | reverse complement strand
CCCCGCAGCTCCGCAAGCACTTCCCGGCAGACATCGGCGGGGTCCCTCCCCGGCATCAGACGGCGCAGCGTCTGTACCTGAAAGAAGGCCCCGCCCCGTTCATCCTGAAAAACGAGATAATCCTCACTGTCCGCGGAGTAAACGGACCAGGACACCGGTACATTGAGATAGTAATCGTACGCCTCGAGATAGTACTCCGCTGCCGGGAGGGCGGCCGGAACATAGACACCGAACAATACCGCAAGAACGAATACACAAACAATACCGCGCCGCTTCATCTCTCCTCCTTCTTTTTTTCTCCGAGAAACACCATAACATCCCCGCAGCCAAAATTTTTAGCGAAGGTGTCGATCATTTTTTTTACCCCGGGACCCGCGAGCCCCTTGGCAATTCCCCCCCACGTTTTCTTCCGGACAACCGTAAAACCAGCCGAAGCGAGATAGGCGGCAAGTGTTTTTTTCGTAAAGAGATACATATGGTCTGCTATCGCGGACCTCCATGTATTGCCGAACAAGCGCGACTGCAGCCCCGAAGCGTTCGGCGTGGTAACGACAAGGCGGCCGCCCGGCTTCACGATCCGGGAAATTTCTTGTAAAAACGCCGACGGATCGGTAACATGTTCAATTACGTGGGAGGCATGTACGACATCGAAAGAAGCGGCGGGGAATGAAGCTTCCCCGAGGGTGCCGTGAAAAATATCCAGGCCCCGTTTCTCCCGGCCGTATCGTACCGCCGTTTCACATACTTCCACGCCGCGGGTTTCCCAGCCGCCGGCTGCCGCGAGATATTCCAAAAGCATTCCCGTGGCACAGCCTATATCCAGAATTTTTTTTCCGGAGGGCAGCGCTTCCGTCAATTCAAAAAACCGGACATCACCGAGGGCCAGCTTCATGAGTCCGAAAAACTGCTTTTCGTTTTCTATTTCATAGTCATAATACGCCGAGTCGTAGCGCCTCCGGAGGTCTTCTTCCGACGGCATCGGATTTTGAAAAATAAGACCGCAGCGTTTACACCGGCTGTAATCGACTCCGTCGGTATGATACTGGAAAACCAGGTCCCCGCCGCCGCAGAAATTACAGTCGACGGGCACCGCTTCCTCATGGAACGAAGGTCTGCTCGAATACGTTTTCATCAATCACGTCCGGAAATAATGATGTTTCGAATGAGGTCCGTTTCGTTTCCCGCGTAATCGGCCGCGATTATTTCTATACTCATGTTTCCGGGAATAACATCGTACTTGCCGAGATTTATCCCCCGTTTACTGAAATAGACTTCCCGGAAGCTCCTTCCCTCCGATTTCTGCAAAATTATCGTTCCCTCCACCTCCCGCAGGGCTTCAAATGTGTAGCGGATTGTTTCCGAACCGTTGATGTACAGGATAACGGAGAACGGCGCCATTGGGTTCAGACCGCTGGTGTATCCGCTTACATCGTAGATATCGGCTATCAGATCATATCGGCCGGCCTGTACTACATCCCCTTCCAAAAGCGGGATTGCGGCGTCCCCGTGCTGAAACCGCAGTCCGCTGATTACCGGATTGACCGTATCGATAACGGACGGCAGGAACAGGAGCGGGTTTACAAACTGATTGAACTCGGAATCCATTACGGCAAACCCCAGCTGCCTGCCGTAGGTCCAGCCGGAATCGCCCGTTTCACCGATTACCGCCCCCTCTCGGAGACTGTATGAATCGGACCTGACGGATCCGTCTTTGAGATGGGTGTAGATGCTCATGAGTCCGCCCTGATGCTGTACCACGGTAAAGTTGCCGAGTCCGGAAGGTACAAGCCGCTCCGAACGGCCGCTGTCCAGTGTAAAAATAATTTCCCCTTCTTCCACCGCGTGTACCGTCTTGTTTTGTCCCGCTATCGACAATCCGATGGAAAACCGGCCGCCGGCATTACTGCCGAAAGTGGTTACAATTTCTTTGTTCCGCACGGGCCAGTCGACGGCGGACAGGAGGGAGGAACAGAAAAACAGAAGCACGAGGAACTTACAAATTTTCACCGTCATGTTCTCCCATATACAGCTGATGAATGAAACCGTTACGCTGGAAAAAAATGGAGGTACCGTGGAAGGCAGCGGTAGAGCCGGGATCCACAAAAATCCTGTTTACACGCATCCCGCCTTCACTGTAGACGTCAATGACCGCCTCCTCCCGGTTTCCGCTGTGGATATACTGTACTCCGTACGGCCGTGAGGAAGCGATTCGAATAGGCCGGCCGGTAAGGGGAAACCGGTCCTCCGTTTTTTTCCGGTTAACCGCCAGACGGAACAGCGTCTCCTCCCGTTCGTAAAACAGATATACCGAGGAATCGGAAAACTGCATAAAGAGTTCCCGCCGCATGGCATTCTCCAGTTCTTTTGAAAACACGGGGACATACCCCTCTTCCCGCCGCTGAAACAGCACCAGTTTCTGCGGATCGATCCCTTCTATAACCGCGAAATATGTTCCCCCGGGACTGAGGGCCGTTCCGTACACGGCATTCACTCTGCTTCCGCTAAACTCATCCCGGTATACGTATTCCCCCGATGCGTTGTAGAGAAAAATATTGCCGTTTATTAAACCCACGACGGCATCGCGGTCATTACAATCGAAACAGGTAATGATCGAGGAATATCGTTTTCCCCACAGCTTCCTTCCAGTAAAATCCCACTCCGCGATTCCGCATCGATCAATATCGAAAATGAACAGCCGTCCGTTCCGAATAAGAGGATATCCGACGGCGGAAATGGTGCTTCCAATTTCCCCGGCGGTATTTTTTACGAGAAGTGTTTCGGAAACTGAAGAGTAATTGATAAAATAGTCGGAGGACCCGGTTACACCGTACACGACGGGTTCACTGTAGACAACTTCCCCCGCCTCGGTGCAGTAACCGAACATCCCGCCGCCGGTAAAGGGAAAAACAGCGGTATCCCCCGCCGGTTTCCCCCCGAATACAACCTGGCTGGGGATTTCCTCCCGCCATCCGCTTGTAAAATAGTACTGTCTGTCCGTTTTTTTTGGAAAAAATACCAATACCCCAAGGGCGCAGGCGAGAGAAATAATAAATGTAAGCCCCCGTCTTTTCATGGTACATCCCCGATCCAATTGATGGTATTGCCGTCCGGTCCGCTTGCATCCTATAATAATCATTTGCATACTGTCAACGAAAAGGAGAACACATGCAAGATTATCAGCCACTCATCGACCGGGCAATACAGGCGGCACACTATTCCTACTCTCCCTACTCGAAGTTTAGAGTCGGTGCGGCCTTAGAATGCGGGAACGGAGAAATTATAACCGGGGCAAACATTGAAAATCGGTCCTACGGATTGACGAACTGCGCGGAGCGGACGGCCCTTTTCACCGCCCTCGCCGCCGGCCGCGGAGATTTCACCGCCCTCGCCGTATACAGCCCGGACAGTACGGACCCCATCCCCCCCTGCGGGGCATGCAGACAGGTGATAAGTGAATTTGTCCCGAAGGATTTTCCCGTTATATTTGCCGGAACGTCCGGCGAGGTTACCATAGTTACAATGAAAGATTTGCTTCCCTACGACAGCCTGCACGACCTCGCGGACTGAGGGGTTTTACGGCGCGCCGCTTTTCTTTTTATCGCTTTTCCGGGCGTCCGCTTCCAGCTTCGCCTTCCAAACATCGATTTTTTTCTTGATTTGTTCACTCTCTTCCGGTTCGCCTAAGAGAATATGCAGCCGCCGCAGGGCCGACAGATAATTAATGGCCAGCTGAAAATCATCTATCCGGAGTGTCGATAACTCGTATTTTTCCCGGTACCTGTCGGCCGCCTGCTGCAGGAGTTTTTTGGCAAGGTCGAGATGGGCAAGTCTGGTCTCGTAGCCTGGTACCCGGGGGTCCAGCCCGGCAACGAATGTTTTCAAATTCAGCAGGTTTTTCGTCACGGTTGCAAGCCTGGCTTCCAGCTCGACGAAGGACCATTTCCACTTCGTATTCGCGCCGAAGCCGTCCTTCACCGTGTGAATGCTGAATCCCAGCTTTTGGGCCAGTTTGTACCGTTTTTCATCATCAAATGATTCTATTTTTTCCACTTTTTCTTCATAATCGGAGTACGGAACATCGATGTAGCTCGTTACCGTTTCTTCGAGATAGATGATGCTTTTATACAGGTCCTTTCGGGCGTCGTTTAAAAAAGCCTCGTTTTTTACTCCTAAAAGACTGACCGACAAATTGTTCATCAACACGTAAAAGGAGGTCCGGTTCAAGACCTCATCGGAAAGCATCAGCTTTTTAAACTCGGCCCCGTTCTCGTCGGCACTGATTGTAGCGGAGATGCTTTTCTCCTTTCGCTGCATATCTTCGATAATGCTTTTGTATTCCTTTATTTTCTCGAAGTATTTCTTTTTTGCTTCAGCACTTATCTTTCCCATGTGCTACTCCTTACCGGACCGGCTATAGCTGATGATATTCCGCGAGCATGTCTTTCGCATGACTCAAGGAAGCGTCCCTGTTTGTATCGCCGGACAGCATACGGGCAATTTCTTTTATCCGCTGCTCCCCGCGCAAACTGTGGATTGTGGTTACCCTGCGGTCGTCAGCAATCACCTTTTCAACCTTGATATGATTATCGGCACGAACCGCGATCGATGCAAGATGGGTAATGCATAAAACCTGCTTATGACGGGAAACCTGATGCAGGTGTTCTCCCACCTGCAGTGCTACTTCGCCTCCGATTCCGGCGTCGATCTCATCAAAAATGAGGGTATTCACGGTGTCCGTTTCGGAAAGGACGGTCTTGATCGCCAGCATAATTCTCGAAATCTCCCCGCCCGAAGCAATTTGGCGAATAGGTTTCTCCGTTTCACCCTTGTTCGGTGATATAAGAAACTCGATCCTGTCAAAGCCGTAGGGACCGCAGGCAGGTTTTCCGCCTTCCGAAAGTTTCCTGTCGAGACGGACGGAAAACTCGGCATCCGGCATTCCCAGGTGGCGGAGGCTTATTTCAATTTTTTCCTCCAGCTCCTTTGCCGCTTTTTTTCTTTTTTCGGAGAGCTTCGACGCCCTTTCGAAAATTCCCCGCTCCAGTTGTTTTATCCTTCCTAACAATTTTTCCTTTTCTTCTTCCCAGTTCTCCATTTTCAGCAGTTCCCCGCGGCTGTTTTCGAGGTATTGTAAAACATCATCGATTGTATCACCGTATTTTTTTTCCAAACCGCGGATAAGGGCCAGCCTGTTTTCCAGCTGCTCCAGTTTTTCCGGGGAATAATCAACCCGGTCACGGTAGTCCCCCGCCGATTCCGATATGTCTTCAATCTCGTAAAAGGCGTTTTCCAGCCGTTTATGAAGCTCTTCCATCGTTTCGTCGATCCGGGACACCTCCCCGAGGGCCGTTTTCGCGGTCCGCAAATGCACCAGGGCGCCCCCACGGCTTTCGGCGGTATTTTCGTAAATTTCATCGATCAGTCTGAACAGTTTTTCATGATCGCTTAAAATTCGTATTTCCTGTTCGAGTCCCTCATCTTCTCCCGGTTTCAGCCCCGCCTTTTCTATCTCCGTTACCGCGAACCGGAGAATTTCCGTTTCGCGCAATCTGTCCCGCTCGCTTTGCAGAAGATTTTCCAGTTCTTTTTTTGCCGATGTCAAGGCAAGGAATTCGTCGTGGAGCCGAAGCGCCTCCTCCTCCGTCCCGGCATACCGGTCGAGGAGTATTCGGTGGTTTTCCAGCTTAAAGAGGGTCTGATGTTCATGCTGACCGTGGACATCCACGAGGAGAGATGTCAGCTCCTGCAGGTCCTGCTTTGTCATGGGAGTGGACTGGATGAAGATGGAACCCCGGCCGCCGCGCTTCACGGTCCTGCGCAGAAGGAGCGTGCCGTCCTCCGGCTCGATCTCCTTCTCGGCGCACCATGCTTCGGCATCCGAATTACCCGCGACGGAGATCCTGCAGCTTACCTCCGCCTCCTCCATCCCCTCCCGGATGGAATCGGTTTCCCCCTTTTCTCCGAAGAGGAGCCCTAAAGCGCCGATCAGGATCGACTTCCCCGCTCCCGTTTCACCGGTCAGAATATTAAAGCCCCCCGCGAACTCAACTTCGACGAAATCGATTAACGCGTATCCTCTGACCGACAGCTGCTCAAGCATCGGGCCCCCCGGACCATTTCAATTTCGAACGAAGCACTTCATAAAACGTTCGGGTATCCGAACGGATAATCCGCGCCTTCTCCGCCGCCCTGAAAATATCGACCCGGTCCTCCGGCTGCAGGGCAAAACTTTTTTGTCCGTCCACCGTCAGAATGATATCGGTCCGCTGCTGCGGCATCAAACAGACGCAGAGGGTCTCCTCCCCCGGAAGAACGATGGGACGGTTCGACAGAGTAAAGGGGCAGATGGGATTGATAATCATCGCCTCGAGTTCAGGATCGAGTATTGGACCTCCCGCCGCGAGGCTGTAGGCGGTCGAACCCGTCGGGGTCGCGATGATGACGCCGTCCGCCCGGTATTCCCCTAAACGGTCCTCTTTCAGCCCTATTTGAAACCGTATAATCCTTGAAATGCCCGCGGAAGAAATAACACAATCGTTTAAGCCGGTATAGGCGGAGAGTTCCTTCCCGCCCCTGGAAACGACGACTCGGATCATGAACCGTTCGCTGATTCCCACCTCGCCCCGGCGGAATTTGTCAAATACACTCTTCCATTCCGGCTGGGAAACCTCCGTAATAAACCCGAAATTTCCGAGGTTGACCGCTAAAATAGGGATCCCCTTCGCGGCAACGAGGCCCGCTGTAAAAAGGACCGTGCCGTCACCACCGAGAGAGACGGCAATATCCGTAGAATCGAAATCAATTGTATCGATGTTGTCGTCAAATCCGATTGTCCGCGCCCCGATTCCAATTTCTTCCAGATGCCCGCATATTTCACCGACAAGCTCTTTGGACTCATTTTTCGTGTGGTTTACAACAATAAGGGCTTTTTTGATCTTCATCCTCTCCGCCAACTATACTACATTCTACCGGCACTATGGAATAGTTGCTATAACTTTTGCAATTGTCTCGATATTTTTTTTACCCAAAGAGGGGTAGAGGGGGAACAAAATCGATCTGAGAATGAGATTTTTCGCCTCGGGGCATCCGGAATCCGGGTCCGGAAAACGCTCGAAGGCTGTCCCCGAGAAAGCGGGACCCGTTTCCACGTGTTTTTTCGCGGCGTACTGCTTGACGTCTTTCATCCCCGAATGAAGGACCACGGGAAACGAGTACCAAACCTGTTCCGCGTCCCCCTTCTGCCGGAGAAGGGTGTGTTTTGATTTTGCCGCGGCATCCGCGAATATTTTCGCTATTTCCGCCCGTGCGGTGATGTGTTTTTCAATTTCCTTTATTTGCACTCTGCCTAAGGCGGCATTCATGTCGGGAAGAAATAATTCTTTGAAAAAATCGGCCGTCAGCGCTCTGATTTTTCCCAGATCACGGGTGTTCCTGGCCAGAAGGACGGTACCTCCGCCGCTGGTAATGATATTTTCCGGCTCGGTCCCGACAAGGGTAAACCGGCCTCTGCTTCCCGACATTGCATTTCCCGTGTTCGACCCGATGCTTTCGGTAATGTCTTCGACAACCGGCACGGGGAGCTCGATAATTTCCTCGATATTCTGTACTAAGCCCAATGGGTAGTGAAGCAGGAGGGCACCGGTGGATGCATCGATGTTCTTTTCAAGTGCCGACACCTGAAAACAGGCGCTTTCAGCCTCGACATCGACGAAGCGCGGCACGAAATCGAGTTCTTTCAGAACATCCACGTAATACCCGGGGGAAAGAGGGGAAAGAAGAACAGATGCCTTAGGCTCTAGTTCCAGCGCGTAGAGGGCCGTTTTCAGAGCACGATGCGGTTCCCGAAATGCTATGCCCCCTGCAACACCGATGTAATCGGCGAGCATTTTTACAAATTGCTTGTGCTCCTCTCCCGGTCCGAGTGCGTCATTCACGAGGCAGGTGAGAACGGAGTCCATATCTTTTCTTCGAATTGAGGGTTTGAATAGAGGTATTGCCATGGGTTACGTCGTAATTGTACCAAGCTGCTTCAATTCTTTCGGATCGAAGAGCCGGTGAATATCGAGAACGATGAGGTAGCCGTCTTCCTGATGAAAAACCCCCTGAATATATTCAGCCCCGATGCCGGTCAGCATCTGCGGGGGCGGCTGGATTTTTTCTCTTTCAATGGTAACCACGCGGGAGACTTTGTCGATAATTATTCCGATCAGGATATCGTTTAAATTGATAATGACCAGTCCGCTTAAGAGTTTGTCTTCTTCGCTTAAATTCGCGTGTTTAATGTGAAACCGTTTGTGCAGGCTGATGACGGGGATGATGTTGCCCCGCAAATTGAAAATACCCTCGACGTAATTCGGAGCATTCGGTATCGGCCGGATATTTTCTTCCCGGACAATCCCGTCTACTTCCATGATATCCACACCGTACTGTTCCGACCCCAGCTGAAACGTAACAAGCTGCAGCCGTGCGTTCTCATTCTCAGCCATGCACTTCCTCTTCCGTTTTTCTCGTGTCAAGCATACATGGGAACGCTTCTTTTTGCAAGCAGAACAGTTATGCTGCAATTTACTAATGTAAGAGGATTAGTGGATCTATGGTCCGTGGTCGGATGGGGGTCGATCATAACAAAATCGGTTCCGTCATCGCGGCGCGGAGGTGGATATCATTCTGGAACGGGACGGAAAATTTTTCCCGATTGAGATAAAAGCGACAAGCCGGCCAAGCAAGAAACATACCTTGGGGATAAAAGCCTTTCGGCAAACATTCTGACAAGGGTAGATTTTCCGACCTGCCTCGCACCCCGTAAAACGAGGGGTTTTCTTCTGTCGCTCTTGTACCAAGTCAACAAATCATCCTCCTTCTACAAGGCGCCCGCCAAGTCGGCAAAACTTATATATTAAGACAACTCTCTGAGATCTATCTTTGAAAAATCACTTAGTCCGGCATCCGTTATGGGGTCCCTGGAACTGTATCTCGGGGAAAAAATCAGCCCAAAAATGACACTGCTCTTTTTTGATGAAATTCAGGCCGCCTCTCGAGCCATCACCAGTCTGAAATATTTCTGCGAAGAAGCACCTGAGTACGATGTAGTAGCTGCCGGTTCACTTCTTGGAGTGAGTGTGGGCAAAAACATCCAGCTTTCCTGTAGGGAAAGTCAACTTTATGACACGGAACAATTTGACGAATCCGTTCCCTCCATACTACACTGGATATATGAAGAAATTCGAGGGATTGTCGATCGAAGACATTAAAAGGAAACTTACACCTTTTTTCACCAAACATAATATCCTGAAGGCGATCGTTTTCGGTTCCTTTGCTCGAAATACTGAAAACCGGAAAAGTGATCTTGATCTTATACTGGTTGTAGAAACCGGTAAACGTTTTTTCGACAGAGTCATAATCTATGGGAATTGAAAAATCTATAGCCGAAGGCAGACGCTGGATACAGACAGCCCTAGGCGACATACTATTCAAAAACTTATTATGGATCTGAATGCTTTTAATGATAAAGTATATAATTCGCTTAAAGATTTAATCCCCGTCGGCAGCAAATTGGATAAATTCTATATAC
>CAZSGZ010000130.1:0-9581 GCA_964606455.1 uncultured Spirochaetales bacterium | reverse complement strand
GAGAGAATCAACTTTTAGAAACCATGGAGTAATGGTTGGGAGTTCATGAAAGGCGGTCACCTACGAGCTACGCGATGGTCGCTGGCATCGGGTGACGGCTGAGGATGAGGCGGCGCCCGCACTCACGAAAGGCGAGCAAGACCTGCTAGACAGCCTGAACCGTGACATCGAGAAAGCGCAACTGCTGCTGCGACTGAAAGACCCGCAGAACCGCAACGGCAAGTCGCTACCCGAGGCGATCAAGGATCTCGGCTACAACGCGACGCAAGCGGATGTGCTGAGTCGGCAAACCAAGCAGCAACTGCGGGATCGGCTGAACAGCCTGGGTGAACAGCGGAGGAAGCTGGTTAAGCAGGGGCAGGATGAGGCCGGAGCGGCAGCGGTAGAGAATGAGGCGCCAGCATCTGCGCCAACCACACAACCCCAAGAACAAACCACCCCGATCGACAAGCCCCAAGCCGCGCCAACCGGCCCTGACCCCACAACGGCCGAGGGCTACACCGAACTACTCCAGCAAGGCGATGACGCCCTCGCGCAGCATCGCGACCAACTCGATGAGCTGTTCCGCGCGCGACTGTTTGCGGTGCGTGATGCGCTGATCGGGCTCGGCTGGAGTGGCAGCCATCCAGGGCCGGTCGCCAAGCGCGGCTACACCTATGATGTAAAGCACGCAATCTTGACCAAGGACGACGGCAAGATGCTGGGTGTCGAGCATCAGATCAAGGCCAGCCACGACAACAACCGCTTGCTCTATGGCTATGTCGATCAACTCAGTCTATCGCCGGCGGAACTGGCCGAGCGGCTGGACGCGCAGGTTGACAAGGCGGCGCCCGAACCGATCGAACCGGCACTGCAGGGGCTCGAAGACGATGTGCCGCTGAGCCTGGCCACCGATGCCCACAGAAACACCAGCTTCACCCCGGAGCGGCGCGCTCGGCAACGCCAGTTCGAGTATGTGGAGCAGATGAAGGCCGACTATGCACAGCTGAAGGTGAATGCCGAACAGGGCAGAACACAGAGCCTGCTCGATGAGGAGTTTGGTCGCTACCGGGCCAAGCAACGCGAGCTGATCCGTGCCGCATTGTCTGCCGACGCCAACACCGCAAGCCCGATGATCACCGGACCGGCGCGGTTCCCAAGCGCGCGCAATGAAAAGCGCATGGAGACGGCGCACAAACGCTGGCAGGCGGTCATCGATCACCGTGAAAAGGCCATGGCGGCCATCAGGAATAGGCTGCGGCCAGACCTGGCGCCACCGCGGTCGAAAGATGAGGTGATCGACGACATCCAGTCCAATCTCGCGGCGCGCGAGGCGAAGCAGGTCCGCATGAAGGCGGCGAACAAGCTGATCCGATCGAAGCAGTCTGATGAGCGGAAGGTGGCCGGTCTGGTCGACCTGGGCATCAGTGCCGCAGAGGCGCATGAGCTACTGAAGCCCGATGTGTTCGGCCGTCCCGGCTATCCAGACTACCTGCTGAAGAACAACAACGCGGAGATTCGCCGGCTCAAGCAGCGGCTCGAATCCGAGCAGCAACAGGTGCAGGCGGCACAGGACAGCGGGACCGAGTTCACGTTCGACGGCGGCACCGTCGTGCTTGATCCCGATGACAACCGCTTGCGCTTGCTGTTTGACGGCAAGCCCGACGAAGACACCCGCGCCAAGCTCAAGGCCAATGGGTTTCGCTGGGCACCCTCGCAGGGTGCTTGGCAACGGCAGCTCACCGAGAACGCCAAGCGGGCCGCGGCGCGTGTTGTGGGTGTGGACTTCTCAGGCGCAGCCAAGGAAGCCAGCGCTGACACGGTTGCCGGGCCGCAGGAAGGCGATACCAAGACCGAGGGTGGCGTGACCTATGTGTTGCGTGATGGACGCTGGCACAGGGTTGATGAGGCAGCGCCAGAGGAGCGCCAAGCATCAACCCCACCTGCTACCGAGACAGCTAGGCAACCCGCGGGCGATGACGACCCCAACAGCCCCAACTACCGCTATCGGGATCAAGGCTACGTGGCCGGCTCGCGCAAAGAGTTAGCGGCCGAGCAGCTGCGGGCGGCCAAGCGCGACAAGACCCAAGTGCGCAAGAACGATATCGACTGGCAGGCGCTCGAAGAGAATCCGCGTGCAGCCAAGGAGGTGATCACCAAGTCGCACCTGTTCGGGTCCGTGCCCTGGGAGCAGCACAAGAGTACCGGCATGGAGCCGGGCGCAGGGTTTCTGATCGATCGCGTCTATGCCGCGGTCGGGACCGGGCCAGTCGACGACACCCCGCAAGCCAGACAGGATTATGCGCTTGGGATCGAGTCGCTACGTGATCGCCTGGAGGCGTGCAAGACACCGACGGCGGTGCACGAGGTACTGAAGGAGATCCGCGACGAGCGCGACGGTGTCAACCTCGACCCGGACGAGGCCGAGCAGTACGCCCAGCTCGAACGCGAGGCCACAAGCGCTCGCGCGCCAATTCGGGCGTACCAGAAGCGGGAACATGAGCTGAGCCTGGAGCACGCACGCGCACTGGCCGTCTTACGTGTCCTGGTCGATACCCCAAAGCGGCAACGTGGGTTGGAGTACACAACCGATGTCGCCAAGGCTGACGACGCGGCCGATCGTGCCGCGGATGCCTTGCAGGCGTTCCGTGATGCCCACCCTGAGATGCAAGAGGTCACGACCACCACACGCACCGACCGTGGCATTTCAACCCGCTGGCACCGGCCGGCAGAGGAGCAGTGGCGCGCGATCAAGGCCAAGCAACGCGAGATCGTCAGTCAGGCACTGGCACGCAATACCCGTGAGAGTCAGGCATTACGCGCATGGAAGCAGCTGGGTCAGCGCTTCAACGGCGTATTGGATGCAGGTCGGCGCGGCGGGTCGGACACGTTCGACAAGCACCTCGCGACCGCCAAGCTGGGCCGGGTGAAGGATTGGTCTTGGCTAGAGAAAGACGCCAAGCAGCCCAAGGGCGCCACCAAGCAGAACGTCCGGTTTCAGCTCGCCGTTGCTGAGCAGCATGCCCGTGTTGGCGGTCGAGATGTCAGTGTCGACAGCACCAAGGCGCTGCAAGAGCGGTTCAAGTTCCGCGCGGTGCAGTCGGGAAACTGGGTACTCAAGGACGTTGCGAGCGCCAAGTTTCATGTCGAGCAAAGCGCTGGCGCGCTCGCCGATCTGGCGGACATCATCGGCGCCAAGGATGCCGAGATCAGCATCAACGGCCGTTTGGCCATGGCCTTCGGGGCGCGCGGTCGGGGCGGTAAAGGCGCCTTTCGCGCGCATTACGAGCCGGTCGAGCAGGTGATCAACCTCACCAAGATGGGCGGCGGTGGCTCGATGGCGCACGAGTGGTTTCATGGGCTCGACAACCTGTTGCTCGAAGCGCACGGGCATCAGGCCGGGATTGATCGGTATTTGAGCGAGCAGCCGAGTCTACTCCCGGCTGGGCCTGTCAGGGCGGCGTTCACGGCGCTGAGTGAGGCGCTGACACGGGGCGATCATCAGCACGCGCGCGATGAGATCTACACTCCGGATGATCACCGACTCGCGACACTGAACCTATCGCCGCAGCGCTCTAGGAACAGCAGATCGATCCAGAGCCGCATCCTGCAAGCCGGCAACGTGCATGCCGCGGTGGCCGTGGTCGAGTCCGTGTATGCAAGCAAGCCGAAATCGAAAAACGCCAAGCTTTGGCGCCAGATCGCGATCGCCCATTACGGCGGCAACGAAAACGGCGGCGTGGTCAAGGTCAAATCCGGGCCGAAGGGCTCGCGACTGTTTGCTGATGGCGTAAAACTGGACGAGGGGCAGCATGGAAAGTACTGGTCGAGCACCCGCGAGATGGCGGCGCGCGCGTTCCAGAGCTACGTCGAGGACAAGCTCGCCGAGCAGGGCCGGCAGAATGACTATCTGAGCGCCGGCGCGGACAACGAAAACCCGGCCTACAGGCTGTTTGGCCACAGGCCGTTTCCTGACGGTGACGAGCGCAAGCGTATCAACGCGGCCTTTGACCAGCTGTTCTCAGCACTCGCCGCGGATAACACGCTGGCAAAGGCGATAGCGCGGCTGTCTCGCATCACCAGGCCGGTGCTGTTCTTGTCTGCCAGCACCCACCTTGGCTGAGCCCATCTGGCAACGCTGGGCCTTGCCGGGCCTGGACTCCGACGACTGGCCGCACCCGCTCGACGATGGCCTCGAGCGGCGGTTCTGGAGTCCGCGGCAATACGCCATCCTGATCTACACCGAGATGCCCCGCGACCAGTGGCGAGCGCAATGCTCGCTGACACGCGAACCTAACGTGGTGGCACGGGCGCTGGCGTCGATCGAACGGATAGGCGTTGACCGAGCCGTGATCAAGGCGCGCATCGCCGAGTGGGAGCAGGACAAGGCCGCACAGCAACGCCACATCAAGCGGATCAAGCTGCGTAACCGCGCCGGTAAAATTTAGCTCTTTGCATAATTGCTGCGACAGTCTTATACTGAACCTGCAATATCGCAAAACGCAAAAGAGGCGAGACAGATGCACGCAGACGTTGACCGACTGATCCTGGTGGATGAGCTGACCGCCACCCGCGGCGCCTTTGAGGCCATGAGCGGCGCCCACTACAGCCTAGCGGCGCTGAACCGCTATGTCGCCCGCAGTACCAGCAACCCGATGCGGATGATCGCGGCACGGCTGGCTTGGGGCTGGAATAGCCTCCTGGCGCGTCGGCTCGAGCGGAAAGCGCAGGCGCTGTCGCGGCAGCTGGGCTCATGGGGGACGCTGTGATGCACAACGATCCGTATTTCTCTTGGCTGCTGACCCTGGCCGCGGCCTGCCTGCCTTTCGTGCTGATCGTGTTCGCGGCCTGGATCTGGGAACTGTTCGACCACCTGAAAGCGAGGCAACAATGGAAGCGAGCATCATCCGCGCGTATGACGCGCTCGGCGAGGCCATCAGCTACCTGGAAGACGCACTCAGCGCCGACATCCCCAAGCAAGTCGCATCGCGCTTACTCCAAGAGTTGACCAATGCGCGCAATATGCGCGAAAGACTGCGACACTTGGCCGGGCTGCACAGTCCGGTCCTGATCGGCTATCTCGACCTTCCGCTGTATGAGGACGCTGCGTCAACTACCCCGGCCTGAAGCCGGAGCTTGAAAGAGCTTGGTTGACCAGGGAAAGCGGTAGCCAACCCGCTCCGTTTGCAATAGGTCGTTCAGCCCCACAGGCGGATGCTTCCTCAGTCCGCCGCTCTGGAAGGTCAGGATCATGCTGGTGAAAGGTAAAGCGCCGAAGGTTCTGATCGCTGCCGCAAGGCAGGAGCCGGTTGCAGACATTCCCGAGGGGAGCGCGCCGAAAGGCGCCGTCACTAGGCCCGTAAGGGCGTTGATTGGAGAGGACATGGCTGTTTTTGTACTCGACAAACACAAGCAACCGCTGATGCCGTGCTCGGAGAAGCGCGCGCGGCTGCTGTTGCAGCGTGGGCGCGCGGTGGTCGTGCGCCTGGCGCCGTTCACGATCCGCTTGAAGGACCGCGTCGGCGGCGAGACCCAACCGCTGCGCCTGAAGCTCGATCCGGGTAGCAAGACGACTGGCATCGCCCTGGTGCGCGAGGCCGAGACTGTTGACCCTGAGACCGGCGAGGTGGAGCGAACAGCGCATGTGCTATGGCTCGGCGAGCTTGAGCATCGCGGGCAGGCGATCCACAAAGCCCTGGTGAAGCGGCGTGGCTATCGACGAACGCGTCGCTCACGCAAGACCCGCTATCGGGCTCCGCGATTCCTAAACAGAACTCGGCCGGAGGGCTGGCTACCGCCCTCGCTGCAGCATCGCGTCGACACCACCACAAGCTGGGTCGCGCGGCTACGGCGCTTGGCGCCGATCACCGCGATCAGCCAGGAGCGGGTTCGCTTCGATATGCAGCTTATGCAGAACCCGGAGATCTCCGGCGTGGAGTACCAGCAGGGCACCTTGGCCGGCTATGAGGTGCGGGAATACCTGCTCGAAAAATGGAATCGCACCTGTGCGTACTGCGGCAAGACTGATGTGCCGCTGGAGATCGAGCACATCCAACCGCGCTCCAAGGGTGGATCGAACCGGGCGAGCAACCTGACCTTAGCCTGCCATCCCTGCAACGAACGCAAGGGGAACCGCCCTGTCGAGGTGTTCCTTAAGCGCAAACCTGTGGTGCTCAAGCGCATCCAGGCACAGGCCAGGGCGCCCTTGAGCGACGCTGCCGCGGTCAATGCCACGCGCTGGGCGCTGTTCGCCGCGCTCAAAGCAACCGGCCTGCCGATCGAGACCGGTTCCGGCGGTCGCACCAAATACAACCGCTCGCGCATGGACATTCCCAAGACCCACGCGCTCGATGCTGCCTGCGTCGGCGCTGTCGATCAGGTCCAGAGCTGGAATCGCCCCGTGCTGGCGATCAAGGCCACCGGGCGCGGTGCCTACTGTCGCACACTCGCTTTTAAGAACGGCTTCCCGCGTGGCTACCTGATCCGGCACAAGCGCGTTCGCGGCTTCCAGACCGGCGATTGGGTCCGGGCGGACGTGCCAAAGGGCAAGAAGGCGGGCGTTCACATCGGGCGTGTGGCGGTGCGCCAGACCGGATCATTCAACGTCCAGATGCCTAGCAAGACCATCGAGGGCATCTCATACCGCTATTGCCAGGTGCTGCAACGCGCCGATGGCTATGGCTATTTCAACCAACCCAAAACCAATACGGAGGCAGCGAGATGGGCGGCCTAACCGCGCTGCGCGCGGTGCGCTATTCCTCCCCGGCATTTAATGCCGAGGTTTCTCGCGCAAGAACTGATGATCACCTTCGTCTGCCAATCCTGCCGAACCGAAAAGTCCATCCAGCACAAGGCCGAGCGCAAGGGCCGCTGCTACTGCAAGACCTGCGACCAGCAGGCTCAGGAGCGGGCCAGCCCGGGCCGCACCGAGGGTTACTACAAACGTGTTGGCAAGCGGTACCGGGCCGGTGCCATGCCGCCTTGGGCGTTGTCGTGAGGAGATCATCATGAACCTGAGCTTTAGAAAAAAACCCAACCGCGAGCTAGGCGCGGCCGAGATCGATCTGCGGGCCAAGCTGCTGGAGGCGACCATCGCGGCCGTTGAGGGCAAGTGGTCTGTGGTGGAGGACCGGCTGGAGTCGGCGCGGTTGTTGGTCGGGCATGTGAGGCAGGCTGAGAAACGGGCGGTGGTGTTGCCATGACCCTCCGCAACGACGAAGCCCGCTGTCCCGGCGTCGGCTTCCCATCCGAGGACGAGCCAGGCCAGACCGACTGGCGCGAAGGCTGCGAGAACTGCGCGCGTCGGCTATCTCCCGTCCGGGCCGGGCGGGTCGTCAACGTCATCGAGCCACCGCCGATCATCGCGTTCTGGTGCGAGTGGCATATTCCAATGGAGGACGTATGAGCGGCGGACACTTCCAATATCAGCAATGGCGCTGCGACGACATCGCCAACCAAATCGATGAGTTGATCGCCAACAACGACGACGAGACGCTGAACGAATGGGGCGACCATCGCGGCCGGGGCTACACCGCTGAGACCATTGCGCGGTTCCGTGAGGCGTCGGCAACGCTGCGCAAGGCGGCAGCGATGGCACAGCGCGTCGACTGGCTGGTCTCCGGCGACGACGGCGAGGAGAGCTTTCATCGTCGCTGGGCTGAAGAGGTTGGCGATGGCCAGCCTAACCCGATGGAGCAAAGCACTTGACGATTTCAATTCTTTGGGGCTACGCTGATCCTGTCGGCGCACATTCGCCGACCGGGACTGGCATCCTGGCAACCCGAGCGCCAAGGCGCTCACGCAGAGAGCGCTTTTTTTGCGCCTACCGTTTCTATGGTGGGTGTCACAGGGGCGCTTTCGAGCGCACGGTTTCTCGGGACCGTCATGCCAGTCCTGTGGCTCCCACCACCCTCTCGACTGGTATCGATGGTGGTGGTTCTCAACTCCCGAGGATCACATCATGACCGATCTCATTCCTTTCTCGTTTGACTCCAAGGAAATCCGCGTTATCGAAGACGAGCGCGGAGAACTTTTGCTTGTGGCAAAGGATGTTGCCGTTGCGCTCGGGAAGCCTGTCGACTTCTTTGCCAAGCCTCACTTAAACTGCATTGAGGCTCTATTTTGTTACAGGTTTCTTGATGACTCCAGCCTGGATGCTGCTTTTTCTTGGACTGTCGAGATAAGCAAGGTTGGGTACAACGGAGACGACCCATCGTTATTTGCTGCTGCATATGGGGCGGCATCAATGTATCTGGCTTGGGCTTCGAATACGTCAGAAGCGACGGTTATGGGTGAGTTCAATAGAAATGTTGGCAAATATATACATGGCGCGACCATTGTAGATGGCCCGAAATCACGACTTCACCAGCCAGATGCGTGGGTAAGGCTTGAGTCGGGGGAGATATGCCCGGTTGAAGGAAAGTACACGAAGGCGGACAAGAAGGCGCTCGATCAGCTGCTACGGTACATGCGCGTTTTTTCGCGCAATGCTGGCATATTAGTCGCACAGTCTCTGACTGTGGCACTACCTGATGGTGTGATTTTTGTCGAGGTGAAGCTATGACAAGCGCCTTGTCAACATTTGCGTTCGACTCCAAAGAGATCCGCGTCACAGATCAAAATGGAGATTCCTGGTTTATCCTTCGCGACCTGCTCGACGCGATGGAATCAAAGACCACTACAACAGCGGCAGTTGAGTCCATTAAGCAGGGTCTTGGTGAGGGGTTTGTCGGCGACATACCCCTTCAAACAGCTGGCGGCACTCAGGCCGCCATCGTCATCGCCGAGTCCGCGGCGACATACCTACTTAGCCGATCAAACACGAATACTGGTCGCGAGCTAAATCGTTTCATCCATATCGAGATTTTACCGTCGATCCGCAAGCACGGGCGTTACGCGGTAACGAACCAGCCTGAGCAGGGACCAACGCTCCCCGAGCTGATGATTGCCGAGGCTGCCGCGCGCATGCTGCGGATGTCGGACACCAGCAAGCTGCGCATGCTGACTGGTATCTGCGACATGCATGGCGTTTCCAGCGCGTTCCTGCCGAGCTATGTCGACGAACCGCTGGTGAGTGCGCCGACAGCGTTACTCAAGAAACTGGGCGCAGGCATGTCCGCCAAGGCGTTCAACCTTGCGCTGATCGACATGGGGGTTCTGGAGGAGCTTGAGCGTGTCGGCAGTAAAGGCCAGATCAAGCGCTTCAAGAGCCTGACGGCAGAAGGGCTGAAGTACGGTCGCAACGAGACCAGCCAGCAGAACCCGCGCGAGACGCAGCCGCTGTACTTTGTTGATCAGTTCCCGGCGCTGCTCGACCAGGTTCACGCACATCTGAGCATGGAGGAAGTGGCATGACCGACCAAACCAACACCGAGACCAGCGCAACCGAGACCACCAAGACCGCAACCCTCCAGGTCTACACCGACCGCGAGCAGGCAATCGACAACGCAACGATTGCCCACGCGGCCTTCCATGATCTCGATACGCTGTTTCAGGCCATCCTAGCGGCGAGTGACCCGGACAGCCTGACCCACAAGCTGGCCGTGGCCGGCAGGCATATCGCTGAAGCCCAGGCTGGTTACTTCGACTGCGAGCGTGAAGAG
>CAZSGZ010000129.1:0-9609 GCA_964606455.1 uncultured Spirochaetales bacterium | reverse complement strand
AAGATAAAAAAAGGTAGCAAATATTGATTGCATAAGATGTTAAAAAATGCTACCATCAGAGGAACAGATGCATACCATTAATGTACGAAAAGTCGACGAACAATTATATGAAAAAATAAAGCGGGAAGCACAAAAACACGGGATGAGCATGAATTCTTTAATAGTACGAATATTAGAGCGGTCGTTCATTGAGGAAAAAGTCGCATATCACGATCTCGATTCTTTTTTCGGCACCTGGAACGATGAAAATGCCGAAGCCGTGAACAGCGCGCTTGCGGATTCCCGAAACATCGATGATGAGATGTGGAAATGAAACAAATTGTCATTGATACGAATGTATACAGTGACGCGATGCGGGGAATTGAAGGTTCGGTATCCGTATTCCAGCGGTATGAGCGGCTCTTATTTTCACCCGTTGTAATCGGCGAACTGTATGCCGGGTTTCGGCGGGGCAAACAGGAAGATAAAAACCGTTTGCAGTTGAAAAAAATGCTTGTAAAGGAGCGGGTTATTGAGCTTTCCATCACCGCGGAAACCGCTGACTTTTATAGTTATCTGCTTACCGCCTTACAAAAAAGCGGCACTCCTGTCCCGACGAATGATATCTGGATTGCGGCCTCCGCGATGGAGCATGGTGCCGGAATTGCTACGAATGACGCTCACTTTCGTAAAATCCTCGGGATCCAGATCATATGGTGCTGAATTTTGTTTTTCTGATGTTTTTTCTGAGGGACGGAGGCGTGCTTTTGGAAAATTGCTTTTAACAGCATTGTTCTCTTGACTAAGTCCACCGCTTAGTCTACATTTCAATGGAGTAGTATCATGACGGTAAACATGCACGAAGCTAAAACCCATTTCTCAAAACTGGTAAAGAAAGCACTTGAAGGCGAGGAAATTATCATCGCGAAATCCGGAACGCCGCTTTTGAAACTTTCACCTATCAACCCGGCACCCGGATTTCGGACGGCGGGATTGTCCCGGGGCGCCGTCATTCTCGAGGACGAATTTTTCGAACCATTACCGGAACATATTATCGAAGAGTTCGAGAAATGAACCTGCTGTTGGATACGCATGCTTTTCTATGGTGGACAAGCGAACCGGAACGTCTCCCTCTTTCGCTTGTAGGGCTACTTCGATCGCCTGACAATAAACTGTTTCTGAGCGCCGCCGTTTCCTGGGAAGTCGCGATTAAAACGGGAATCGGCAAGCTCACTCTCAAGCAACCTTGGGAGAGTATCGTTCAAAAGGAAATCGAGCAAAACGGGACACGGGTTCTGCCAATTACTTTGGACCACACCTTTACGCTCAGGAAACTCGCACCGCTGCATAAGGACCCTTTCGACCGTATGCTCCTCGCTCAGGCCATGGCGGAAAACCTTATTCTCGTTACGGACGACAGTCTGGTGCGTCGGTATCCGGATGTGAAAACGAAGTGGGACTAATTGTCCGCGGGGTTTTCGATACCGCTGAATTTTGTTTTTTCGGTGCTGCTGAATTATATTCTCTACTATGTTGAAATTAAGTCCGATTAGCCTCGCATTGTTGATTTTTCTCTCCGCTGCCACCTTTTCACAGGAGAGGGCCGCGTATTTCGATTTGCAGGCGGAAATTATTCCGCCTGCGGGGTATGATGCGGAGACGGAATATCCCCTCTTGATAATGCTTCCCTATACCACGGGCACGGCGGCGGAATTCTACAACCGCTATCGTGATGAAATCGGTACCGGCCGGTATATTCTCCTGCTCCCGAAAGGACGCCCCCTCCGTACCGATTATCTGCCGAATTTTATGCAGTACGTCGACTGGTATGAAGAACGTCTGCTTTCCGAAATAGAACGGGCGGAGCGCTTGTATAGTGTCGATACGGATAAGCGTATCCTTGCCGGATATTCCCTAGGGGGTGACCTTTCCTGGGCGCTGACGATGAAGCGGCCGGAGCTCTTCGCCGGGGCCGTAATGGCCGGCACCCGGTGCAGCTATCCGCCGGAGCGCTCCGATCTGGATACGCTGAAGAGGAAGGGCTACAAAGCCGCATTTTTTATCGGCAGCCGGGAGGACATCAACCGGTACGACGGTATCAATGCCGCGCGGTGGACCCTGGAAAACGCCGGTATCGAAACACGGTATACGGAAATTGACGGCGGACATATAGCGGCCCCCGTGGAAATGTTCGTCGATGCGTTGAACTGGATTTCGGCCGGCGAAGCCGGGACGGAAACGGCGGCGGGGGAGAGCGGTACAGCCGCTGCCGGAGTAGGCCCAGATGCGGTTTCCGCCGCCGAGACGACGGGGGATCCGCGTGTCACCTGCACCCTGCGGCTGGTCAACAATTCGGGGGTCGTTATCAATTCCATCGACCGTAAGCCGGACAGCCGGCAGCGGCTGATGCCGCTGATGGGCACGTACCGCGGGGACGCTCCGCTCCGGCCGGGGGAGGAAATCAGTTTTGACCTTTCGTACGGAGATTCGGTCATTATTGAAGGGGCGGGCGGATTTAAAGCTGAAACGCCGAAGGTCCGGGAAAACGTATTGATGATTTTAAGACCGAACGGAAGGGTCAGGGTGTATAAATAATTCTGTTTCTGCCTTCCCGTTTTGCCGTGTACATTCGAATGTCCGCGGCATGAATCAAGTCTTCCGGGGTTTTCATAGCATCATCGAGTGAAGCAACACCGACGCTGACGCTGTACCGAATGCTTACTTTTTTATTCGATTTGCTTGTAACAGTTACCGGTTCTTTGCGGATAAGTCCGGTAATGCGTTCCGCTGCCGCCGCAGCTTCTTCAAGAGTGCTGTTTGGAACAATGACGGCAATTTCATCTCCGCCGCAGCGGGCGGGGATATCGACATCACGGGTGCAGCAGCGGAGGACCGTCCCGATTTTTTTCAGGATCATATCTCCGACATTATGCCCGTACTCATCATTGATGGTTTTGAAATTATCAATATCAAACAATATAAGGGAAAAAGGGAAGCCGTAGCGCTTTGATTTGGCAAACTCTTCGTGCATTCTTCTGTCAAAATATCTTCGATTGTAAATCTGCATAAGAGAATCGGTAATATTTTCCTCTTCGAGGGTATGCAGTTTTTTTAATACCTTCAGGGTTTGCAGGGAGAGCAGCAGAATGATCAGGACAAATATTCCGCCCCCGAGAAAGACAGACGGTACGATAAACTTCACGTTCACCAGCTTCGCCCCCGTTTCCTCTACATAGTACGCGATGTAGCCGCCGATAAAAACGATAATCAGGGTAATGAGCAGTCCCCAGTATTTTTTTGTCGGCCCCTTCGGCAGCCGGCGGACAATACGAAACGCGGGATACAATGCGGCTGTCAGTGCCGCGGCCCCGAGGAGGACAAGGAAGAGATAATTCATAACGCATCATCATATGGTATTGCGCCGACAGATGCAATATATGTAGTATATAACTGAAGGAGTTAATTATCATGAATAATTCATATTTTACCGGAAACCGGGAATATTTTACCGGTATTGAAAAAATCACGTTTGAGGGGAAAGGTTCGGACAATCCCCTGGCTTTTAAGTATTACGATCCGGAGAAAATTATCGACGGGAAGGCGATGAAAGACCATCTGCGCTTTGCCGTTGCCTACTGGCATACGTTCTGCGGGGACGGAGGAGACCCCTTCGGCGGGAGAACGAAGTTCTTTCCATGGGACGTCAAAGACGACCCGATGGACCGGGCAAAGGACAAGCTGGATGCGGCCTTTGAGTTTTTTACCAAGCTGGGAACGCCTTTTTACTGTTTTCACGACCGGGACCTGGCGCCTCCCGGAGGGTCGGTGGAACAGTCGGAGAAAAACCTGTGGGCAATGGTGGAAATGGCGAAAGAGCGGCAGCGTGAAACCGGTGTAAAGCTCCTCTGGGGAACGTCGAATTTATTTTCACATCCCCGGTACATGAACGGTGCCGCTACCAACCCCGATTTTACCGCTGTAACCTATGCCGCGGCGCAGGTAAAGGCGGCAATCGACGCCACCGTGGAATTAGGCGGCGAGAATTACGTTTTCTGGGGCGGCCGGGAAGGATACATGAGCCTGTGGAACACCGATATGAAGCGGGAAATCGAGCATATGGCCATGTTTCTCGAGAAAGCGAGGGACTACGGACGGAAAAACGGCTTTTCCGGTTCCTTTCTTATCGAACCGAAACCGATGGAACCGACGAAGCACCAGTACGATTTTGACGTGGCCGCGATTATCGGTTTCTTACGGTATTTCGGACTGGACAAGGACTTTAAACTGAATATCGAAGCCAACCACGCCACATTGGCCGGCCACAGTTTCCGCCACGAACTGCAGACTGCAGCCGACGCCGGGCTTTTGGGAAGCATCGACGCGAACCGGGGGGACCCGCAGAACGGCTGGGACACCGACCAGTTTCCCTCGGATATCTACGACACGGTGGGCGCCATGATGGTTGTACTCGGCATGGGGGGCTTTACCACCGGCGGACTCAATTTTGACGCAAAAACCAGGAGGAATTCCACCGACTTGGAAGACATTTTCATCGCCCATATCGGCGGTATGGATGCATTCGCTGTAGGCCTCGAAGCGGCGGCCGCAATCAGGTCGAAGTCGAAGCTGCCGGAGATGTTTCAAAAACGGTACGCCTCCTTCGACTCGGGGAAGGGTGCCGAGTTCGAAAAGGGAAAGCTAGGTCTAAAAGAGCTGCGTGATCTCGCAGTACATACGGGAGAGCCCGCACAGATAAGCGGTAAACAGGAGCTGTTTGAAAACGAGGTGAATAGAATTTTATTTTCTTTATAAGCACGGCACCCGCGGGCCGGTACGGAATTAGTACCGGTCCGTCAATTCTGCACGGAACAGGACGGCATTGTCCGCCGGACGCACCGTCTCGTACATTTTCGTCCCCGTTTTCTGCGGATGCGGGGCGGAAATGATCAGACATTCCTGTCCGAACAGTCCTTCACCTAAATAATGAATTTCGAGAGCGCGGGGCTTCACGGCGAGACTGCCGCGGAGTCTGCTCTCGTTGTCTACAATCCATTCAATATATTTTACGTTGTTCACATGCTTGTTCAAGTCGATATCGCCGTGGAGGATGGTTTTTTCCGTTTCCACCGTTTCCTCGGCCGTACCGGAAAGCGGGGCAAGTTTGCCGAAGCGGCGGTCGACGGCGGGCCGGCTGTTGAGGGCAGCCAGAAGCTCCGGAAATGTATCGGCTTTGCGGGGACGTTTCGATTCGCTGTCGAGCATTATCCAGCCGGAAGTGGCCCGAGCGCATATTTCCCCGGCACCATTTTTCAGTTCAAAATCGCGGAGGGCCAAGAGCCGGTCGAAGCCCTTCGGCCAGGTTTCGACGGTAACCCGGTCCGTCCATTTCGGATATTCTTCAATTTCTATGTAGAATCTGGACAGGACCCAGAGTAGGTTGCTGCTGCCCAGGTCATGAAAGCCCACACGAAGATGTTCGGCATGCTCCCAGGCGGCTTCCTGAAAGTAATTGCAGATTGCCGTAAGCCGCGCCTCCTGCTCCCAGTCCGCGTCGTGGGCATGTACGGTAAACTGCCGTTTCCAAACGGGCGGAACTGTGCTGTTTGTTTCAGTATCTGTCATTGTGCAGGGTACACCTAAGCATGTTTAATAGGGATGGTCAATAGAGGCCCGATACATCTGCCGGATGTTTTCCGGCGGCGCTTCCGGAGCAACGGAACAGGCGCTCGAGAGGATGTATCCTCCGTCCCCGCCCGCGGCATCGATACATTCCGCCGATTTCCGGTATACCTCCGCGGGCGTCCCGTTTCGGATAACGTTGACCGGATCGATGTTGCCTTTCAGGAAGAGCTCCCTGCCGAAACGGTCCTTTACTTCGGCAATGTCGGTATTCCCGAGCGGCGGCGGGTCCATGGTATCAACGCCGTCATAGCCAGCTTCCACCATGAGGTCGATCCTGTCGCCGATGGAACCGCAGGTGTGGACATACACCGGCAGGGCGGTACGGGCGTGGACCTGTTCGACAACATGCTTCTCGTAGGGCAGAACGAAGCGCCGGTAGTGGTCCGTCGATATAAACCCTCCCCCGGCAAAGGCGGATGACACGAGGATTGCATCGGCACCGGCGCCTGCATGCAGGACGGCAAGTTCCGCGGTCCCGTATGACAGACTTTCGAGCACCTGCTCGACCCGTTCAGCTCCGGTCATCAGCGCCGTCAGTGCTTCGCTGTAGCCGAACAGTTCCATCAGCTGGGTAAACGGGGAGAACACCTCGGCCGAAATGTGGTACTCCTCACCGGCTTCCCGGACAGTATATTCCAGTGTGCGGGTAATGTAGTCCGGAAAAAAACCGCTTCCCGGGGGACGGAGGCCGCCGAAGTCGTAGAAAAAAGGGTATTTTATCCCGGTAATGTTGTGGGGTTCGATGTAGTAGAGGCCCCCGGGATCGACTTCTTCAAAAGCGGGGGCCGATTGCCCGGAAATATGATGGGCGTTGTCGTTGTCCGGGCATCTGGTATAGGTTCCGTCATCCCAGTAGATGTATGTTTCCCCGTCCCTGCGCTCCGTCCGTTCCAAGTGGTCCTTCCAGTCCGCAGGCCGTCCGGGGAGGTTTACCAGAATACCGTCCATCCCGTATCGTTTTGCCAGGGTTATAAGAGCGCTGCCGAAGACTTCGGGGGAGTGCCAGATCTCGACGGGATCGAAGTCTGTATGAAGCATATAGTGCCCTAAGGACAGCTGACAGAAAAAAGGTACCCTGTCGGCCTGTTCGCGGTTCATCGCCAATCGCACGCGTTCTTTTCCATTCATATAGTCAGTATAGTAGTGAAATTACCGAAAAATTCAACTTTTTTCAAAAAAAATGAAAAAAAATCCCCGAATTTGAAATCAGCAATCCAGTTTTACCCTTCTATCTATTATAGAGGGGGATGTGTATGAATGGAAAGAACCTGCTTTGTACTGTAATTATCGCGTTTGCCGGGGCCGTCTGCTCTAAGGTCCAGGCCGAAGACTTTCTTCAGGCAGCGGAGGAGAGTGCGTTTGAAGCTTTTTCCGTTTACGCGGACCGTGCCGATTTGGAACAGGAGCGCCGGAATTGGCTTGCGAAGGCGAGGTTCGGTATCGATGCTGTTTCCGCGGAGTGGGAGCGGCAGGTGTCGCTGCTGACGGAAAAGGGGTTCGATCCCGGCGCGGAGCTGCTGTCTCTTACAAACAAACTGGATGACCGTTTGGAGCAGCGCTTTCAGCGGTGGCTGTTTGACAGTTTTTTTCGCGGGCTGAAGGGGCCGGAACCGGACCGGCTGTTGTCCGCGGTCGAATCGGCCAATGCGGGGTACCTGTATCGTACAGAGGGGGATGGCTATCTGTACGATGAAGCGGGGGACCCTGTGACATTGAAGACGGACGGCGCGGAGGAGGACAGAAGCAGCTGGATAAGCGAAACCGGTGCCGAAGTGCAAAGAATGATGGCCGATTGGGAGCGTAATACTGACCTTGCGGCCGTTGAAATACTCAATTACAGCGGAGAAGTACCGGCGGAGGAACTTGCTTCCTATACGTGCACATATGAAGAATACAGGAATAGCCGGCGCGTGGAGCTCGAAATGCTGCTGGCCGCGGAGGAAAGCAGATTTTTGTCTAAGCGGATGAATGACAGCTATTCTTTACGGAAAAAAGAGGAAAACCGGCGGGCAGAAGAAATTACCGCGGAACTTCTCGCATCGATACGGAATGAGACTGAAGAGGGCCTAGGGGAAATAAAAAGCGGGCTTGAAAAAAATATCGGGGACTTGCCGGAAGACGGGCTGTCCATGGATGCAGAAGAATGGAGGGAATCCTTCAAGTACGAATTTGACCGGGGAATGGAGATGTGGCAAAAGGCGGAAGAACGGCTGCTCCGGGAAAGAATGGAGTGGGAACAGCGTGTTGCCGGCAACTTTACAGAAGCGGAAACCGCCTGGAATCGTGCCTATGAGGCGCTTCTGCGGGAGCGTGATTCCTGGGAATTTGAGCTTGGCGCGCTTCTCGAGAAGGGCAGAGAGGAGTGGATACGGAAGGAATCCGATTTGTCGGCGGCCATCAAGGCGGTCCGGGAGGAAACGGAGGGACGGATACGGGAAAACTCAGCGGCTATGCAGCTTCAAATCGGCAACCTTGTTGAAATGTATACGCAGTCAAAGGAAACGATGAGGGCGGCATCGGTATCGGGGAATTACTGGATGGCAAAGGCCGCTCGGTTTTTAGGGCCCTCCCCGGCTGAATTCGGTTCTCCCGAGCTCGAGGCACGTATCGCCGCGCTGCCTAAAAGTGAGAGAGAGCGGGAGGCTGTCCGGGAACTCATGTTCTGGTCCGATGTTTATAAAACGTACGTCGGGTATGCTCAAACCGCGGAACAAAGCCTGGCGGAGACATTTGCCGTTACCCTTAGGGATGACGCGGGTGCCGCCGCGGGACCGGATATGTATCGGCAGCAGGTATTCGGGGAGACCTGGCAGCAGTGCGCGCTCGATGAATACCAGCTCGAACTTCTCCGTCTTCAGTCATTGAAAGACTACTGGAGGGAACAGACCGAAATAGCGGAAGAGGTGTGCCGCTATGCCGGTGATACCAGTTCAAACCGCATGACGGAAGCCGAAACAGTCACTGCCTGTCAAGCCGCCCTTAGGGAATTCCGCCGCGCTGAAGAAAGCTATCTTCGGCACATCGAAGAATTGGAATTTGCAGGTACCAAGCTTTCCGAAGGGCGGGAAGGTCTCTCACGGCTGCAGGAGGAGCTGAAGGAGATGGAATCTAGTCTGCGGACAGCCAGAGAGGAGTACGGCCGGGCCCTCGATTTGTATATTACCGACAACACTTCATTTTTTCAGAAAAAAATCGGTGCGAATTACCGCCGACTGCTCGATTACAGCGGGCTGAACAGGTCCGGGGAACAAAAAGATATAACGAAGGCCCGGGAGGAGCTCCGTAGTGCCGCGGATATCTTCGGGTATGAAAAAGCAATTGAAAAGAGTGCCGCCGAACTGCTGGCCCTGATTCAAGGCGGTACGGAAATTTACGGCGGGAAGGACATTGACCGTATCGAAGAAGAGGCGGAACGTGCCGCGGACTGGACTTTTAGCGAAAATCCGGAGGAATTTTCGGCGTCTCTTACCGATTATTTCGGTTTGGAGGGGGAAGATGAGTATTACCTGCAGTTTCGGACCTTCCATAACGGGTATGCGGATGCAGCCCGGAGGGAGGACCACGATGCGGCCTGGTATTACCGAATGCTTGTCGAGACAATCGCGAAGGATTTCATAAACGGACAAGAGCGGGAGTACAAGGCGCGGACCGAGGCGGTTGAATTTCTCATCGCGCCTTCTATTGATGCTTGGGCCTCGTCGTTTTTGCCGGCGGACAGTCTGCCTGACGGCGGCGGTGAGGATGCAACGGCAGGATGGTATTCAGCGCTGCGGAGGGATGCTGCTGATGCCGCTGTCTGCTATTACCGCGCTGCCGCCGAAACGGAACTGGAAGCGCTTCGCCTCCTGGACACGGCACTTGCAGCTTCCGGCGCCGAACGGGCCGCGGGGCTCCCGGGGGACGTGATTGATTCTTTCCGCGCGGAAGCGGAAAAGGGTAAGCCGGCAT
>CAZSGZ010000128.1:0-9725 GCA_964606455.1 uncultured Spirochaetales bacterium | reverse complement strand
TTCAACGTGTCGCAGAATTCCTCCCAGGAGGTACCGCTGACAATCCGCTCGTATGCCCGGTCCCCTTCCGTTTTTCCCCGGAGTTTCAAGAAAAAACGGCTGATTCCTTTGTAGAGTCCTAATATTTTGCCTAATGCAGCCGCGATGTCGATGCTCCTTTACTGAATATTTTCGGGCAATTTTCAACAATTGCGCAAAAAGAGTCAAGATGCTACACTCCGGTTATGTTTATTTCACACATCGATACAATCGAAAAGGAAGTACTCAGCGGAGAGATGCTGCAAGGTGTAGCGAAACAGACCGCCGTCGGCCCCGAACAGGGATGGGAAGACCATAGTATGCGGTTTTTCACCGTAAGCCCCGGAGGCCACACTCCGAAACACAGCCATCCCTGGCCCCACATCAATTACATTGTGCGGGGAGACGGAACGCTCTTTCATGAAGGTGAAACGGATTCAATTACCGAGGGGTCGGTAGCCTACATACCGGCGGGCAGTGAACATCAGTTTCGCAACTCCGGGACCGAGGACCTGGTGTTTATCTGTATTGTACCGAAAGAGGGTGACAAATAGGGGGCAGTTACTTAGGCTCCCCGGGGCCGGTAACGATTTTCCGGTTTCTGCTTTCGTACTCTTCCAGCTTTCCAAGGATCTGTTCTTCCGCCTCCGCCCAAATCTCCTGAATGAGATCGTCGTGGAAATGATACACCCGGTCCTCGAAACTGCCTGTTTCGAGGCGGTCGAGAAACCGTTCCTTACATTCCCCCTGGTCCTTCCCGTAGATGTGGTAGGAGTCGGCCTGCCAGTTCATCCTGCCTAAGCGTACTTCAATGTCCGTTTCTTTTTCGATGCGGCGGGCAATTACATGTTTCGTAAAATGGGTAAAGCCGAACATATTCATAAAGTTAGCACCCCAGGCGTCGTTGCTGCGGAAGCGGACATTGGTGTTAAGGTAATACACGCCTTCGTATTCCAGCAGCCGGTACCAGATCGACTGCAGACAGGGCGGATCGTACACATCGAAATCCATGAAGGGCATCCAGGTTATCATTTGTGCCTGCCGGGAGAAGGGGCTGTCAATAAGCTTCTTTACCACCTGCTCCACCTGGTCGACTCCGTTTCCCGGTTCATTGGTGAGGATGGAGATTTTCCGCCGCACTCCGCTCCGTTTTTCGTACCAGGTCCCCCAGTCCGCCAGCCGCTGATGATAGGTATATTCCCACCGGGTGTCCTCTTCATCATCCATGTTTTTTACCCAGTGGTCTTTCCTGCCGGTCAGTTCCATTACATATTCCCGCAGGTCCTCGATGCCCCCGGGAAAGGCCTTGTGGATCATCGGGTCGGTCCACGGCTCGTCGATGGTAATGTTCATGGTCGCGTCGATAGACGGCGGGTCGTCTTCTTTGTCGTACTGGGTTTGCATCCGGATCCCGCCGGCGTACAGCTCGATTAAGGCCTTTTCATAGGCTTCGGCAATTGTCTTTCCCCGGACACACAAAACAGGAATATGTTTCATAATACCGCTATCATACACATTAGCGGAAATTACCGCAACTCGGTAATCGACGTCAAGCCCGAAATAATCCGCATTCCCTCTCCGGCATCGGAGTTGGCACGGTACGAGGCCAGTAGACGGAGGAGCAGCCTGAGTTTGAGGGGTTTAATAAGGAAAATGTCGGCACCTGACTCTTTTACGCCGGTTATCGTTTCCTCATCGAAACAGGAAGAAGTTACGGCGGTCAGCGGTTTCCGGGGCAAATTTCGGATTTCCGGCAGCAAGTCCCTTCCGTCACCGTCGGGAAGCATAATGTCTAAAAATACAATGTCCCACTTCTTTTCCGAAAGCCGCTTCTTCCCCTGCGCAACGGAATATGCCGGGGTAACAGTGTATCCCGCCTTCGTTAAATACCGGTCTAAGAGCCGGACATTGATTTCATCGTCTTCAATAATCAGCACGTCCCCGGTAGAGGCGGCCTGATTCCCGTCGTTCATTGCTTCTATTTCCCGGATAACCGCTTCCGTAATATCGGGGTCGAATTTTTTGCCTTTCAGACTCCGAAGCTTTTCGAGGGCCTCCCTGCCGCACCCTTCCGTAATCCCCCCTGTCCGCCGCGAAATACGCGCGTACTCGTACACAACGGAAACGATTCGGGACAAAAAGGGAATTTCTCCGCCCTTCTTCCCGTCGGGAAAACCGCCGCTGTTATACTGCTCGTGGAGATTTTCCAGGACCTCCGTCTCCTCCTGAAGAAAACGGATTTTTTTCAGGAGGGAAATATTGTAGCGGAAACGGTCCCGCAATACCCGGTGCTGCATCGAAGAAAGGAGTTCGGCCCCTTCGAGCATTTCCGCGGCAATTCCTAAATCCTGAAAGCGTACGACCTGTATAACGTTGTACAGGGTCCGCTGCTGTTCCTTCGAAAGCTCGAGGGACTCGGTCAGCCCGTCGCAGATCAGCCGCATAATTTCAGCAACCCCGTCGTAGATGTCCTGCTCCCGTTCGAGCTCGTTCAAACTGGCGCCCACGAGCTGGCAGATAACCTCCCGGAGCGTATTCCGAGCTTCCTGCAGCTGCGCGATGTTTTCCTCCCCCGCGTCCCTGTCGATCAGTTCAGCCGCGGCAAAGTATCTGCCCTTCCCGCTTTTTTTCGCGGTAAGCATGGCAAAATCGGCGGTATCGATGAGCTGAGTCGCCGTCGTTTCCCTGTCCGCCGATGCCGCGCCGATGGAAAGGCTGAGTTCTATCTCAGTGCCCGGAGAGATGACGCTGGTAATGGTCCCCGCGGTGAGCTTTTCGCACACCGCCTCCGCCGCGCCGGCATCGCTGTCGGGAAGCAGGATGAGGAATTCGTCCCCCCCGTATCGGGCAGCCTTGTCAACTTCTCGGATACTATTTTGAATATAAACGGCCACGTCCCGCAGAGCCTGGTCGCCGCTGTTATGACCGTAATCGTCGTTAATGCGTTTAAAATCGTCCACATCGAGATGAATAACCGCAAGGGGGCTGTTGTAGCGGTTATGACGGGCCACCTCATCATCCACGCAGTCGAGGATGTACCGCCGGGAATACAAGCCGGTAAGCGGATCGACCCGGAGCATTTCTTGAAACTGCCGGTTCTGCTCCTGCAGTTTCTTTCGCAGACCTTTTCGTTCAATGGCGAACTGCACCGCCCGGATAAGGTATCTTCCCTTCACCTCCCCTTTTACAATGTAGTCCTCCGCTCCTTCTTTGACGATATGCATTGCAAGGGACTCGTCGTTAAATCCCGTTAGAAGAATAATCGGTATTTCAGGGGCCTTATCATTAAGACGGGTAAAAGTGTCTATCCCCTTGGAATCGGGGAGGTTCAGGTCCGACAGAATAATGTCAACGTGTCCTGTCTCTAAAAGCCGCAGAGCCTCTTCCAGTCTGACAACATGGGTAATGGAAAAGCCGGGATCGTCGGCACTTTCAAGATCGAGCTGCACCAGCCGGGCGTCGGCGGCGGAATCTTCTATCAACAATACGTCAATCATACTCTTTCTCCGGTAAGGCAACCGCGCCGAACCAAAAATCACACAGCCGGCGGACCAGCACGGAAAAATCGTGAAAACTGATGGGCTTAACCACGTAGGCGTTGGCATAATAATCGTAAGCCGTGCCCAAGTCTTCATCGTTCCGCGAAGTTGTCAATACAATGACCGGTATCCTCCTCATTCTTTCATCTTCTTTTATCATCTTCAAGACCGCCCGGCCGTCAATTTTCGGTATATTCAGGTCCAGTAAAATAAGATCGGGAGTAGGCGCGGCTTCGTGTCCCCGCTGCTTCCATAGAAAATTGACGGCGTCTTCCCCGTTTGTAACCGCATGGACGGAGGTCTTTATATCGATTGTTTCAAACACTTCTTTCGTCAGCCTGATGTCCGCGCTGCTGTCCTCTACCAAGAGTATCTCGATACCGCCGGTCTCTTCACAAAGCATTCTCATCTTCCTGCTCCTGTAACCCTTTTGGAATGGTAAAGCTGAAGGTGCTGCCCCTATTCTCTCCCCGAGACTCCGCCCGGATGGTCCCCCCGTGGCGTTCCACGATTTTCCTGCAAATGGCAAGACCGATGCCGGTACCCTTGTATTCATCCTTCGTGTGGAGGCGCTGGAACATCTGGAAAATAACTTCAAGAAATTCCCCTTTCATTCCAATACCGTTATCCGTAACACTGAACTCCCAGGCATCTTCCGTTTCAGCCGCCGCAACAGTTACCTTCGGGGTGCTTCCCGCGGACTGATACTTCAAACCGTTGTTGATGAGGTTCTGAAACAGCTGGGTAATCTGCTGCTTATCACAATAGATTGCCGGCAGCCCGGAAGCTTCGACAATACCCCCCCGCTCCCGGATAAAGGAGGTAAGGTTCAGCTTGACCGTCTCCAGGACTTCCCCCACATCGGTGTACTCCATACGACGGCGCTTCGTATTGAGCCTGGAATAGGAAAGGAGGTCATTAATAAGCTGCTGCATCCGCCCCGCCGCGTCGATAATGAAATCGATAAACTCCCGGGCCTTGTCATCCAGGTTTCCGCCGTACCGTTCTTTCAACAGCTCCGAAAAGCCGGTCATCGCCCGGAGGGGCTCCTGCAGATCGTGGGACGCTACGTAGGCAAACTGCTTCAGCTCCTCGTTGGAACGGGCAAGATCGGTCATTGCTTTGGAAATAAGCTGCTCGCTCTCCTTCCGCTCCGAAATGTCGTGAATAACCGCCCAGAACTCCGGCTCGGCTTCCGGACCGATTTCAGTTACCCATACCCGCATGGCAACCGGCAGAATGCTTCCGTCTTTCCGGTAATATTCCTTTTCGAATTCATTGGAAAACCCGTGTTCCTTCAGCTGCCGCTGTACCGTTGTTTCTTCGTACCGATGCCATTTTTCCGGCGTTATGTCCAGATATCGAAGTTTCCGCAGTTCATCTTCGGTATATCCAAGCATGTCCCGGAAGGCCTTGTTCGATTCAATGATGTATCCGTTTTCATTTGTCTGAGTAACACCGTACATCAGGGACTGATACAGCCCCCGGTATCTGTTTTCGGAATGCCGCAGGGCATCCTCGATCTTTTTCTGCCATATAACATTTGCAATTTGGGCGGTAAGGTCCGAAAGCGCGTTCAGCTCGAAGTGCTGCAGCCGTTTTCGCGAATGGCTTGCCACGCCGATTGCTCCGAAATATTTCCCGCGGTAGGCCAAAGGAAAAAAAACGGCGTACCGCAAGTCTTCGCCCGTGGCCGCGTTGAGGGCCGCCAGATCTTTTTGGTCCCCCCACAATTCCAGAGGGTTTGTGTTCCGGAGTTCTTTCCAGAAAAATGTGTCCCGCGGCAATTCATGTACTGCTTCGATGAAAGGCGCGGAAAAACCCTCCGAATAGAGGAGCCTGAGGAGATCTTTGCCGGTATCGAAAATGAAGACTCCTCCGCTGTCGGTATTCGAGAGCTCCAGCGCGCCGAAAACCGACAGCGCCGCGGCATCTTCCAGGGTGGATGACCCGCCCACGCCGAGGGCCAGGTCACGCTGGATATGCAGCTGGTCTTCCGCTATCTTCCGCTCTGTAATGTCCTGCACGGTACCGTAGAGGCGGGAAATAGTACCGCTTTCATCTTGAATTCCCTCCGCGATACCGCGGACAATTTTATCTTCGCCCTCCGCCGTAATAATGCGGTAATCGATTTCCGTTTTTTCTCCGGTCCGGGTAATGTCCTCCAGGAGCGATTCGACCAGGGTACGGTACGCCGGATCGATAATAGCCAAAAAATCTTCCAGTCCCGGATTGGATGACGGTAAACCGGTAATGTTCCGCAGTTCTTCGGATATACGCAATTCCCTTCCCGGCAGTTCCAGCACCCAGTTTCCGATTTTCGATATCCGCTGGGCCCTTGTCAGGTCCAGCTCCCGCTCCCGCAGTGTCGTGTTTACGTTAGACAGCTCCCTCGTGCGTTCCGCTACGGCCCGCCGCAGGTTTTTTATGTAAAAAAGTAAAAACAGGGCAACCAGAAACAGCCCGGCAAAAACACCGAGAGAGATAAGTCCCGCCCGCCGCCACGCTCCGGTGCTAAAATCCAAATAATCTTCATAGATGAATCCGTCCAGGGAAAATTCGGGACCGATCATTTCCAGACCCACAAGGGTATCGGCAATGCGCATCCACCGGTTTCCGTTCATATGCCCCAGCTCGACTAAGTCGGGAAGCATCAGCTCCCGCATCGCCTCCGCCTCATACAAAAGATGTTCGATGGATTTTCCGGAGCCGTAAGAATATTTCAGCACCCCCGACATCTCCACGGGATGGTCCATGGCATACTTCCAGCCTTTCATCGCCGCCCTGCGGAAGGCCAGCACCGTTTGTTCGTTCTCCTTCATCATGGCTTCGCTCGTAAAGAGGACATCGGAGTAAAAATCGATCCCGTAGGAGATGGGTTTGATGGTTTTGTAACCGATTCCGGCCTCCCGCAGCAGATATGGAGTGTTCGTGGCATAGGCGGCAATTGCAGCTATCTCCGGGTCGAGAAAGACCTCCGGGTCGAGGGTGTATCCCAGCTTCTCCACACTGTCGACGGGTACTCCCTCCTGCTGAAACATGGCGACAATTTCTAAGTCCCGGACCCCTTCCCCCATCATCACTTTTTTACCGATTAAATCGTGGGGTGTCGTATACGGAGAATCCTCCCTGACCAGTAATTCCAGTGGGGAGTGCTGTACCACGGCAGCTATGGCCACCAGGGGCTTTCCCCGAAGGCGGTGGAGGAGTATTTCCGAGTTTTCAATCCCGAAATGGGCCCTCCCTGCAGCCACCTCCTCCGCAGGAGATATATCACCGCCGCCCTGCCGTATTTCGACATCGAGACCTTCCTCGGCGAAATAGCCCTGTTCCGCCGCGGCAATGTAACCCGCGAACTGAAACTGATAAAACCACTTCAGCTGCAGGACGATATTTTCCTCTTCAGCGGCAGCGGAGAGGGAAACAAAAAGCAAGAATGCAAGAAAAATCGGAGCTTTCCAACGCGGCGGTTTCACTACAATCCTTTTTCAGTTGGTTTCTGCTGCCGGCCTGCAGGCCCGCATTCCCTCGGGAAGAAAGACGTTGGTGCTGTCGTTTTTCAGCGTACGCAGGGTCTTCAGATTATGCATCCGCCAGCGGAAAAGCGTAATACGCCCGTAGAGACGTAAGAAGGCCACGATGGGCTGGCCCCGAAACAGCCAGGACAAAGCGCCGAAGATAGAATAAAATTTCCGCATGCCCTGCAGCGTTTTTTTCTGCAGCCGGTAGGGGCTCATCAGTTTCGGGAGATAGACGGCATTGAAGGTATCGTACTTGTTCCAGTCGGAATTGATAATCCGGCCCTGGGCTTCCAGCTCCTTGTAATGGTCCGAACCGGGAAGCGGGGTAAGGATGAGAAACTGCACCGTTTCAATTTTCGCCTTTCTGGCAAACCGCACGGTGGCGGCAAATGTCTCCTCCGTGTCGGCATCGGAACCGAATACAAACATCCCGTGGATGCGGATGCGCCGTTTCCTAATTTCCCGCACCGCCGCCTGAATATCTTCGACCCGCTGCCCCTTTTTATACAGCTTGAGTGTTTCCGGGTTGACCGATTCAAAACCGATAAACAGGGTGTTGAACCCCGCCTCCTCCATTAAATCCAGGAGTTCCGGCTGCCGGGCAATGTCGGAACGGACCTGAGCGGAAAATCCTTCTACCGTAATCGCCCCCCGCCGCTTTTCCTCCACAATCCGTGTAAGCAGTTCCCTTGAACGCGCCTTATTGGCCGTAAAATGGTCGTCGTAAAAGAAAACCTGCCGGGCCGTGCTGTTTTTCAGTTCATCGATTACCCCGTCGACGGGAACATGCCGGTACTGTTTTCCAAACATCGGTGTAACCGAACAAAAGGAGCAGTCGAAGGGGCAGCCCCGGGACGTCATGACCGGGGTGATGTTCGATTTCCCGATATCGTACCCTTCGAGAAGGCCCCAATCCGGAACGGGGACCGTTTTCATGTCGACCCGCTTCTCAGGCATGGAGTTGTACACGGTTTCATCCCCCCGCTTCCACACCAGGCCCGGGACGGAACTGAAATCCCCGGCAGCTTCCGCTCCGCCGAAAAGTACATCCAGGAACCGCGGAAAAGCCTCTTCCGCCTCGCCGCGCATCACGAAGTCCCCTTCCCGGAGGGATTCCTCCGGCTCAAAGGTGGAATGGACCCCGCCGAAAATAATCGGCCGGTGCTTCCCGTCCTCTCCGTCAACGGCACGGCAATTCCGGGCCAGCTGAAAGCCCCGCGGCGCGGTGGACGTGGTGAGGGAAAACCCGATAAGGTCCGCCCAGGTAATATGTTCCCGCTTGAGTGAAACAATCTCTTCATAGATAATCCGCACATGATATCCCCGGCCCTTCGCCAGGGACCCTAAAATTGCCAGTCCCATTCTCGGGATTTTAAACATAGAAAATATATTGAAATCCGCGGATTTCGGTTCGACAAGTAAAATGTTTTTCATCATGTATAGAGAGACATTCGGAACACGATAAGGTTGCATTTTTCTTTTATCGTGATACTATTATGCAACTTTTTCAAAGGCAGCTTGTCATTAATGGATGATACATCGGACATCAATTTAGTGGAGGACACACTCCGGGGCAGTTTAGGAGCATACGAAAGCCTGATACGCCGTCACGAGAGAAGGATATTCTACCTAGGTCTGAAGTTCCACAAGAACTATGAGGATGCCGAGGATTTTACCCAGGAAGTGTTTTTAAAGGCGTATGAAAAGCTTGAGACCTTCAGCAAAAACGTGCCGTTTTCCGCCTGGCTGTACAGGATCGGGTATAACCACGGAATTAACCGAATATCCCGGAAGCAGACGTTCGAGCTGCCGGATGAAACGGCGGAACAGATTCCGGACCTCTCCGCGACTCCGGAGACACAGTTGGAGCGGGAAGAGGAGCGGGGCGTTGTAGGGAGGATTTTAGAACGGCTTCCGGAAATGTACAATATGGTAATAAAAATGCGGTTCTTCGATGATCTGAGCTATGCTGAAATAGCGGAAATAATCGGAAAACCGGTAAATACGATAAAATCGCACATTTTTCGTGCGAAGGAGCTGGTAAAACAGGCATTTGAAAAGCATTTCGGCAGATAATTGCCTGTTTTGTGGTATACTATAGTACGGAACAGAATGAACATGGAAGAGAAAGAAAAAAAAATTGAAACCCTGCTGCGGCAAATCGAATTCCCGGGAGAACCTTTCGAAAAAATTGAAGAGTACCTGGCAAAAGCCGACATACCAAAGGCCGTTATCGACAGGATCTTCGCCGCGGAAGAACGCCGCCACCGAATAAAAGTATGGACAATTATTGCCATCGCGGCATTTACCCTCCTCATCGTTCTCGGCGCAAACCGCTATATTGCGGAATTTCTCGTCTTTTTCCAGAGCGCGATTCTCCTCTTTATCTCCGTTGCCTTAATGGCAATATGCCTGACCGGGGTCATCGGCATTATCATGAACATCGACAAACAGAAAATTGAAGAGAGCGTTAAAATCTCCGGAGAACGGATAGAAGAATTTTTTACCAAAATGTTCCATCCCCGGTAAAAAATACCCTTGTTTTTATACATTTATACATTAGAAAAACACTCCTACCGCCTTTTGTCGCTGTTGCATACACCGGAGCAAAACGGACACCTATTCCGGAAATAAACGGACACTAATT
>CAZSGZ010000127.1:0-9772 GCA_964606455.1 uncultured Spirochaetales bacterium | reverse complement strand
AAAAGCCCTATTTCGCATCCCGGGTAACCAATCCGTATTTCGGCGTCGGCGCCGATGGCTGCATTGACGGACAGGACCGACTGGAGGGTCTCCGTTACCGGCTGGATGAACGCGTCTCCCGTCTCCTGGACGCCGCAGGAGGTGATCAGCCGCTCCCCGTTGAACAGCGCGGCGTTGATGTTCAGGTTCCGGCAGATGGTTTCGGCGATGGCCGATCCTTCGTCGATGATTCGCCGAACGACAATGGCCCCCACGATGTTTTCCCGCTGGCGGTCGTAGACCGGCGCCGCGCCGGTGATGGCCATAAGGGCGGGTTCGGCGGGACTGTCGGCCAGGAAGCGGCCCTCTTCCGCCAGGGGTCCTGTGAGGATCTCCGTGCCACTGGAGGTCTTTCCCGAGAGGGCGGCCTCGATGTAGGGCATGGGGGCGTAGGCGTCGTGGATATTCCTCGGGGCGTGGGACCGCACCAGCACCTGGTAGGTCCGGTCCACCACGGTCACCATGTCGAGGCCGTCGATGGCGGCGGAACGGGCCAGGCCCTTGCCCAGTTTTTCGCCCAGGTTGATCCCCAAAAGCACGGTCAGGGTTTTTTTCTGGGCGTAGGCGTCGGCCAGGTTGCCCATGCTGTCCACCGCATGGCGGTAGATGAGGTCAGCGATCTTCAGGTCCGACCCGATGGTGTTGAGCGCTTCTTTCCGGATCTTGTTGCTGTAGTAAACGATGGAGAAGACAGTGGCCACCAGCATGGGCACCAGAAGGACCAGCGCGAAGGAGATGTTGAGCTGGGTTCCGAGTTTGAGGTTTTTCATAAGGATTGCGTCCTGTTCGGCGGATTGTTGACCATTTGGTTGCGTTCCGCAGTGTTTATGCTATAAAGACACATGCCTTCTGCCTACTTCATATTATGTTTTGAAGGGCGTGGCAAACTATTCGTTAACTTTTGGTGGAGGTCGTGCTGGTTGAAACTTTAGGCAAGAGTCCCAGAATAACACCAAGCCGAGTTCATATTCGGCCATTCGTTGCAGGCTTTTGGATTGCTGGTTGTCGATTCAACTGGCAAAATCATATCTTTGTCCCTTACCAGCCGCATCCATGAGGGTGTTCGTTTCACCCCAAAAGGCGAGCTTACCCTGCTGGACAAGTTTGCCGCCGTGTTCACCGAAATCGCCCAGAGCATGGCTCTCGGTAGGGCTGAAATGATGATCCCCGCTTTCAGAAGCAAATCCGGAGACGTCTATTTGCACCGTAAAAGCAAGGAGTATCGCCGGATGGTTATGAGAAAAATGGACGCCTTTCATTGGTACATCCAATTCGGATGCATCGCCAAAGGAATGCTGCAGTACCTGAGCGTGAGCTTCGGGCGGCAGGTTTTGGATCGATTTGGCGGTTGGATGCGAACGATGAACACGTCTCAGGCTCCTTCAGAGTCGGTTGTCGCTACAGCGATTCGCAATTGCCTGCCTGGCTTTTACCTGGATTCGCCAAAAGAGCAAATCCTAAAGAAATTCATCATGGATCGCATCGATCCGCGCCGGTTCTGGCCCATGCGGATGGCGGCTTGAGTCCTCTAGGGGGAGAAGGAATTTGGCACTGTTAAGTTATTAATAAATTTTTAAATTTGCTTTGGAACGCGAACCATGGGCCGTGGAAATTGAAGATGTGGCGCAATAATAGGCCAACGATTGTTGGGTATTAGGAAGGAAATGCGCGCCATGTGTTTCATCTGAAAGGACGTGTTATGACTATTGATCAACTTTGGGAACTTTGCCTTAAATTTGAGTATGACCGGGAAAAACTTGTCGCCGGCATCGCGGAATTCATCGATAAAATCAATGCCAACAACATACTTGATTGCGCCTGTGGAAGTGGATTCATCAGTCTTGATCTCATCCTTAACGGGTATAATGTCACCTGTTCGGACGGCAGCGAAACCATGTTGAGCCGCTTCCGTAAAAACTCTCTCTCGATGGGGCTGAATGTAAGCCCCTATCTTTGCGCGTGGTCCGATTTGGGGGCGCGCTTTTCCGGTCAATTTGACTTGGTAATGTGTCGCGGTAGTTCTTTGATTTATGCTGGCGCATGGGATAAAAACATAAAAAATTCTCATGATATCATTCAAAATGCGCTAATTAATTTTTATTTTTGCCTCCGTTCTGGAGGCTCAGTATATGTTGACACAACAACCTATGAAAATCTTAAAGAAGAAGGTTCTCAGATTGCACGCTACCCTGAAAAATGCATCGATGGAAAGAGGGTGGGGTTTGAAGAAACAATTTTCTACGACCAGAAAAATAAAGTTCGGATTTGGGAACCCCGCATTTCTATTGATGGCGCCACCCACTCATTGCAAAGACGCTCTTATTATCTTGAACATGAGGAACTGATCGATATGCTTTCTAAAAGTGGATTTACTGATATTCAAAAAATCGATATTCCCGGTGAACATTATGCTGTTTTCACAGCAAAAAAAGGGAGTTGACGATAAATGTCCCGGCTTCTTATCAATTTGGACAAGATTGTCCACAACATGCAGGTTGTTAAGAATGCAACGGATAAATGTGGCGTTGACTTGTTGGTGGTCACCAAAGTTTGCGCGTCAAATCCCATAATTTCTAACAAAATTCTTGCAAATGGCATCAAGTCGATTGGCGATTCTCATGTGGATTCTTTAAAAAACATACCTGGCCGTTTCCATCGAACGGCATTGCAATGCCCCATTTCTTCCGCAGAAGAAATGGAGCATGTCGATTTTGTTTATGTGTCTGAAATTGAAACCATTAAAAGACTTGTCTCTCTTTTTTCATCAATGCCTTTTCAATTGGTTGTTCCCGTGGAAGTCGGGGACATGCGCGATGGGGTTCCACAGAGTCAACTGTGCGATTTTGTCAAAAAGGCATTGGCCATAGGCATTCAAAAAAAAATTGGTTTTAGCATGAATTACGGCTGCTTGAAAAAAACTCGTCCGGACTTGGAAAGCGTTGAAACATTTTGTCAATGCGTCCAAGATGTTTGCCAGAGACTAGAACTGCGCCCAACATTAATTTCTTTGGGAGGTTCCACTCTCTGGAGCCTGATAAAACAGATGAGAATACCAAGTTGCGTGGATCAAGTCCGAATTGGGGAAACCATTTTTCTTGGGTATGATCCTGGCTTGAAGCAATTCATAAAAGGGCTTCATGCGGATGCTTTTGTTTTTGAAAGTGAAATTATAGAAATAAAAGAGAAAATGTTCGATGACAAGGATGCGGGCCATATGGAAAAAAAATTAAAATCGAGTTTACAGAAACGCGCCGTGCTTGATTTCGGCTATACGACATGTTCCGATAGTGGATTGATCCCTTTTCTGGAGGGGGTAAAAATTGATGGCGCGAGCCAGGATCAGACTGTCATTTTTTTTGATGAAAAGAATCTGCGGGAAATTCGTGTTGGCGACAAGATATATTTTCTTCTGAAATACAAATCTCTTGCACAATTAATGAATTCAGCCCGAATTGATAAAAAGTTTATCGGAAATAATGCGCTTGCTACTTTTCCCAGAGAAAATGAGGCGATTTCATGATAATCAAATGTGAAATTTGTAAAGTGGCTTTCGACGTAGGCGAAGGGATTCAAGTTCATCCTGAAGGCGCTATGGTGACGTGTTCAAGTTGTAAAAACAGATTTAGAATTTACCCTGATGAAATGTCTCCGCCTCCATCATCGAAATTTGATGCCGCATCAGAATCAAGAACCACGATTTTTCAAAAGAAACGGAAGGTTAACCAAGATAAATTGCGCTTAATTGGGAAAAACAGACTCATTTTAAGCGCGCTTTTATTGCTTGTTCTATCATTGGGCTTCAACGTAATGTTGAGTTTAACCTCTCTGGAAAAGCTTTATATTGAATCTCTGGTTTCCAAATACAGTGTCATAGGCAAAGATTTACAGCGAAATATTGAGAAATCACTACGCTTTGGCAAACCCATTCATAAATTTCTTGGAATGGACGACATTCTGAACGAAACCCAGAGAAATTTAAATCAGACCATTCAAACTGCGCGGCAGGACGCAAAGATTATCAAAAACAGCACTGGTGAAAATGACCTGCATGTTTCCATCGCGTCGCTTGCTGGCAACATTCTTTATAGTACGGATCAATCCATCATTCGGAAAAGATTGCCTGAAACAGTCCAGAAGCTTGTTTCGAAAAATAAAAGTAAAAATGGTGAAGCAGTTAAGTCTCAATATGAAAAACACGGAATTACATATTATATCATGCTGCCTGTCCGGGGCGGATTCAAAAAAGAACGGGTCGGCACGGTTGTCATTTCTTTTAGTGAAAGACGAGTCAAGCAATTTTTAGATAACATTTTGATTCAAAATGTTAAGTGGATCGGCATTATCTTGAGCGTTGGTTTTGTTTTGCTTGTTTTTTTGCTGGAGTTTGTTGTTCGCACGGCCCAAAAAACCAACAAATTTCCAAAAGGAAAAATTTACTTGATTTTGTTCACGGTCATTGGGATGGCGCAAATTGTGTTTTCTTATCTGAATACGGATTCATTCAAGGATTATTATTTAAGAATAAACCGGGAAAAAGCCGGAGTCATGGCGAGTTTACTCAAGGAAGATATCGAATACCTGCTCGACAAGGGGCTGCATATAGATAAACTTATAAAAATGGATGTCATGATTGGGGAAATTATTGCCGCATCCCCGGAATTGGACAATATTACCATTATGAACAAGGAAGGCCGCCCATTATATCAAGCAAGCAAAAAAGGCGTTATTGATTTTCAAAAAAAGTATGGCGAAAAATGGTCGCGACTGGAGTCAACGGAAAGCGCCAAGAAGGACTCCAGATATTATATAAGAATGGATATTATGAAAGACAAAGAGATAGAGGGATTTCTGTCTGCGGAGACTTATCAGGGGATAATTTCGACCAATATTTCCAAAAAAGTATTATATGAAAAACTCAGACAAATCGCCCTGGATTCCGCTACTGTTTTGGTCATATCCTTTCTTTTTTTTATTGAATTGTTGATTCTGATGTTTCAGTGGATAAGGAATCAGACCGGCATGGAATCGATGGGTCAAATTCACCAACAATACAAGGCAATGCGCCCGGCGGCTTTTCTGTTTATCGTTGGATATTCGGTATCTAGCTCTTTCATTCCACTGCATATGGAAAATCTGTATGAACCTGTTTTCGGGCTTTCAAAAGATATGGTCATTGGGTTGCCAATTTCGGTGCGTGTTCTTTTTGCGGGGATTGCCATTGCTTTTTCAGGAAACTGGTTTGACAGGAGGGGATGGCGGCAGCCCTTTTATTGCGGATTAACACTTGTCGGCATAGGATTCATGTATTCCTGGTTCGCTCCTAACGCCATCCATTTCGTTATTTCTTGCGCTATTGTAGGGTTGGGCTATGGACTTGGGTTGATGGCATCCCAGGGGTATGTCATTTTGCATGCTGATTCCGAAACTAAATCCCAGGGGGTTTCCCATTTTTGGGCCGGCGTATACGCAGGGGCTATATGTGGTAGCGCGGCGGGAGGCATGCTGGCGGAACGGATTGGGTTTAAACCGGTTTTTTTCATTGGCGCGGTAATTGTTTTCATAGCCATGCTTTATTCCATATTTTTTATACGGGACGGCAATGGAAAGTTGGAAATTCCTCAAATGGCTGACCAACAAGAAGTTCGTTCATTCAGGCAAATTTTTAGATTTCTTATCAATCGCAATATTTTCAGCGTCATTTTACTCAGCAGCATTGCCGCTGAAATTGCCATAATGGGGTTTATAAATTATTATAGTCCTCTTTTTCTCAACAGGATTGGAACTTCCCAGTCAAATATCGGGCGCATCTTTATGCTCAATGGGTTATGCATTATTTTTCTTGGCCCTTTTGTTAGTCGATATATTGATGCTTCGGCAAATAAAAAACACTTTATTGGTATAGGTGGCTTGTTGACCGGAGCGGCGTTTCTGGCTTTTTTTGCGGTCCTTTTTTATGGCGGCGGCGGCTTGATGGCCACAGCGGCGGCTGTTTTGATGCTTGGGATATCCGCGTCGTTTTCCACCAGCGCCAGAAGCAGCTATATCCTTCGCTTAGAGGTTACCCGCGCATTAGGCCAAGGAAAAGCTATGAGCATTTTTTCCTCATCAGGCCGCATAGGCCAGATGCTTGGCCCCATGGTTTTTGGAACTCTCATGGTATCAACGCAACCTCGAATTGGCATGATGTATATTGGGCTGGCTTTTGTAGTGGCGGCCATGCTTTTCCTATTAATTGCACAAAAAGAACCGAAACATCTTAATGCGATGGGCAAATAAGGGTGTTCAGAATGTTGAAACGAATGAAAGCGTTTGATTTGAATGTGCTGGAAAGATGCAATTTTCCATTTGGATCGAAAAAGCTAAAAGGAGAAACTTTTACCACGGAGGAGTTGCTCAATCAGTCTTCGCGATTTGTTTGCAGTCTGAAAGAGAGCCTGGAGGAAATGATTTCTGTCGTTTTTCCCAGAATGCCGCCTGAAGAGCGTGTTCGGTACGCGCACTTGTATTTCCAGACGCCGGGGGAAGATTTTCACAGGCGGGCTGTTTTCTTACGCGACTCAGACGGCAAGGTTGTAGCAACAGCTCTGTTCGACTATGGATGGGTGAATTACTCCAACGCTAAATATTCAAGTATTTACAGTATTCTTCGGTCTGTGACGCCTGAATATCAAGGCTGTGGAATAGGACAGGCTATGTCTGCCGGGATTCTGAACGATATTCAGCCGGATGTTCTTTTTGCAAATACCTACCAGTCTGATTCCCTCCATGCATGGGGCGACCTTGTGAAAAAAAGACGGGTAACTAGTTATAATGTATATCCGGCATTGGAAATGATTGACGGCGAGGAAATCCTTGTCACTGTGCCGTTTTCTGATTTGGAATTTGTTGTTCGGGCTTTTGAGCAAATCTATGCCCAAATGGTCAGCCATCCGAGCGTAGTGCAAAGGGAACTGAGAAATATGACGCTTTTTATGGTGCGAAAAGACAACCACGGGGCGGTATTCGATTTTGATCCGTGGTTTAAAGATGGCAGAAAGGACAAGCTTGCAGATGCATTGGGGGCTACGGACCGCGATGGCGTCATGCTGGTTTTTCTACGAAAAGATCGTTGTTGAATCGCTCCCGTTTTATCCGCTTTTGGTGGTGGGAGGGGATGCCCACTGTTCGGGCTATTGGACCCCGTAAGCATGAATATTTAGCCTTTGCTTGACTTCCTGCACGATTTGTCTGGCTTCAGTTTTTGATTTGATGGATATGCCTGCCATATCCAGAAAACCGTGGCGGACAATGCCCGGGTTTATTATTACAATAAATGGAGGTGATTCGGGGATAAGATAAGATGATATTTTTTCCGCAATGGACGAAAATGATGGGGAGGCGCCGAACTCCTGGGGGATGCGAAGATAATGTTCATACCAAAAAGGGCAGTCCAATTGGTTGTAATGAATTTTTGAAAGTCTTCGCACCATGTCCCGAAGATACAGCGTTGCGCCTTTTCTTGGGTTGAAATCGCTCCAAAACCATCTTCCCTGATCATCGATAAGAAAATCGCAGGAATAATAACCTCTCCCATTCTTTTGAATAAGCCATGGGGCAAGTTTTTTTCGAAGTTGAGAGTTAATCCCGTCAATGATAGATGATGGGATATCAGAGGGATGGGAAACTCCCGCATAGGAGCAATCTATTTCAAGTGTTTCAAAAAAGCCAAGCACATTCAACTCGGCGTTTTCAGTGATCTCCCAGTGCAACGACCCTTCGTATGACTTGTTTCCAAGAAATGGCTCTTTAAGGAATCGCACATTTACATGAGCAATGGATTCCATCGCATGGTGCAAGGCTTCCATTGACTCCACTCGCAACACCCCACCGCATTCCACCCCTCCGGTCCCATCATCTGCTTTTAATAAAAAAGAATCGCCTTCGGCCAGTGATTTCTTACCTTCTTCAAAAAGCCGGTCCATATCATCTGATGTTATCCAGGGCAGCGTGGGTAAATCAAGCTTTTCACATAAATATTTGAAGGCAATTTTTCCGGAAAGCTCCAAGGATAGATCGAAATTGCAATAAGGGGCAATATTCAATGCATGCGCCAGCTCAGCTTCGGTTTGAGCCAGCAAGAAAAATTCTAATCTAGCGTCGGCATTGCGGACAAAGGCAAGAATTTCTTTTTGAATATCTTTTTTGTTCAGAATGAGTTCCGACAGGCTGTATTGTGGATCAAAAGGGCCAGCGGCGATCAGATGAGGGAGTGAAAAGCCGAGGTTCTTCCAGTATGCTTTATACTCTGGATCCACAGCGTTGGTGGTAACGACCATATGGCCCTCGCCGACTTGACAAAATCCTCCTCTTTGATCATAGTCCTGCTCTGTTTCGATTCCCCTGTATAATCGATGGTTTCTCGATTCTATCAATATTCTTATCATAATTTTGGGCAGTCGTGAGAATTTATGGGAAAACGCCGAATATCAGAAATGGGATATTGGAAAAAACTATTTAATGCTCTGATATATTTCGTCCGCTGCCCCGAGCGCATCAACAGGTGGATCAAATCCAATAATTTCAGCCGTCTTCAGGTTGATGGCAATTTTGGGCGGATCTTCAAATAGTTGATCCAAATCGCGAGGTTTGGCGCCATTAAATACCTTGGCAATTTTTTCAGCATAATACTCGCCTACATATTTATGGGAGGCTAAAGAAATGCTCATAAGGAATCCCATTTCCACTTCGTGGGACCCGGACTGGGAAAATGTTGGGATTTTATACTGATTGGCAATTTTTATCAAATCGGGAATGCTATTTTCATTGATCCCTTTTTGAAGCGTCACATAGATAGCGTCCACTTTTTCGCCGAGTTCATGAAAACATTTTTTGATTTCTTCCTCTTCTTCTGGCGTACTTAGGCCAGAAGAAATGTGGCAGGGAACGACCTGGAACCCGCGTTCCTCTGCCACAATCTTAACTTTATCGATGGCCGCGACGCTTCGCCCCGATACATCGTCACGAAAAGCGATGCCGAGTCGATTAAATCCGATGATATCGTGAAATATTCGAATTTGCCGCTCATAGCGAAATGGATCAACCCGCGCGCTGACATGATCCAATCCCGAGTCTTCGATGCTTTTAATAATGCCTGATGCGATTGGATCACTAGTTGAAAGAACCATGGTTGGCACATTGTGTTTGTCGTTCGCCAAATCTTGGCTAGCTTTTGTTCCCATGGCGATAAGCAAATCGATATCTTTTTTTGAATTAACGCGTTCAATGATTTCCGCTCGCATTTTTTCACGAACATCGGCTTTCCATTCAGCCGAATAAAAGGCGTCTTTAGGGAACTCGAGATACTTGCTTTTCGCTTTTGTGGCGAGCCATGTCCAGATGCCATCGTTATATTTTCCAACTTCGTATGGAATATCTTCGCTTTCCATCCACCCTAGCTGCATAAATCCACGAATCAAAGATACTAAATTTTGTTGATAATCCTGATAAGGCCCTCCTTCATAAAACCCAATCCGCCACTTCTTCCCATCATTTTTCGTAGGAAAAGTGCTAAAAACCCCTTTGTCTTCACCAAAAGCGAAACCGACAGTCAGCACCATAGCACATAAACAAACAATCAAAATTTGATAAAATTGTTTCATTGTAATGCATCCTTAAAATTAGAGGTTCTTAATGAACAGTCTTGTCATAAATCTCTTGCACTGTCATCTCACATTTTATAGACGACAACAATACC
>CAZSGZ010000126.1:0-9929 GCA_964606455.1 uncultured Spirochaetales bacterium | reverse complement strand
GGCGATCTAATCGGTACCGATTAGATTTTTCCGGTTTTCGCCGATCTGATACGAACACCAGCGGCGGCGGTGAGCGTTAATACTGACCCTGAACCTTTTCTTGAATTCCCGCAAATTTGAAAGTAGCAGGTGTCCCAACAGCCGCTATACTGCACTTTTCTTCTATCGGAAAACTCAAAGGTCCGGGTAGACGATGAAGCTGTGTAATTTTTTTTAATTTTTTTCCGTTTTTTTCCCGAAATGTAAAATCAGCATTTGAGAAAAGCCTCTTATATCTACGAGTACCTTTCCATTCCGGCGGATGTCGGTTCTACGATTTTCGCGCCCTTTGTGGATGATTTTGACTATATTCTCGTTAATTTGACGAAATATCAGCACGCCGAAATTGAACGGCAAATCTTTCAGCGGACCGAGGTGCGGACCTGGCTTTTAGTACAGAAGTATATTTATCATACCGATTTACTGCTGCAGCATTTGATTTCTATCCTTTCCTCTGGTATGCTATACTTTAGAGAAGAGGAAGGACTTCAATTTTTACGGACCGTGTTACTGTACATTGAAAAGGGAAGCGGTTTGAATAAGAACGATATACAACAGGCAATGGAGAAAGCGGACCCGTTAATTAGGGAGGAATACATGACACTCTATGAACAGCATATTCAGGAAGGCATTGAACGCGGAATGAAACGTGGCTTGAAACGTGGCATACATGTCGGTTTTCAAAAAGGTGTGGTGCGGGACAAACAGGAAATACTAATTCGGCAGATGTCGAAAAAATTCGGACTGACCGAAGAAGAAAACGCCTTTATTACAAACATTGAAGACGCGGATATTCTGGAAAAAGGGCTGGATGAAATCCTCTTCGCCGAAACGAAGGAGCAGGTGCTCGACGCTTTACGGTAATCGAATAGCTTTACCGAAGTCGGATAAACGAACAGCCCGCCGACAGCCGCTATACTGAAGGAAACCGGATGGTAAACACCGGGTGGGGCTCCCGCTTCAGGTCGATGCTGCCTTCGAGCTGCCCGACAAGGGCGGTTATCAGCCGCAGCCCCAGTGTATCGGGGTTGTCGAAGTTGATTTCGCCGGGGAAGGGAGCACCGTTATTGGAAACAGTAAGCACGAAGCTTCCTGTGGGGTCTTCTTTTTTCAATTTGATGGAAAAGAGAGGATCGTTTATTTCAGTAAAACCGTGTTTCATTGCATTCGTTGCAATTTCGTTAATAATGAGACCGAGGGGAACCGCTTTTCTGGAATGCAGATAGTCGACTTCTATACTGCTTTCGATTGTTACAGGTTTCGGAGACAAGGCGAATACCGCATTTAGCAGATCGTCAACATATGTGGATATATTTATCCGGGTTATATCATCGGAACGGTGGAACCGTTCATGGACCATCCTGATTGCATCGATTTGCCGGGACAGGTCGGATAAATCCACATCCTCGCCAATTTCGCCATTCTTCAGCTGGATAAGGGATGACACCATTATCAGATTATTTTTTATCCGGTGATTGAATTCCTCCATAATAATGTTTTTTTGTGTTTCCGCCGCTTTCCGTTCACTAATGTTCCGAAAACTACCAAAAAGATACGTCTTCCCTTCCTTAAGAAACGCACTGGCACGTATTTCCACCGGCTTTTTCATATTTTGTGAGGTGACAATCTCGATCTCCAGAGGCGGCAGCGTGCCGGTCAGAAGTTCCGCGCCCTTTTCGAATTCATTTTGTGCGAACACTTGTGTATCCTCCGGATGCAGATCGGTGATCTTCAATCCGATGAGTCGGCCCTTAGGATATTCAAACAGCGCCTCAGCGGCATTGTTTACATTTACAATGGTTCCGCTATCGGATTCCGCAACCAAAAGAGCATCAGGCGACAGTTCGAACATCATTTTAAAGATTTCTTCACTTTCTTTCAGAGCTGCCTCGGCGATTTTACGCTCTGTAATATCTGTAATTATTGAAAGCAGAAGCATTTTATCCCCGACATAAATCGGGCTCGAGTGGACTTCCACATTTTTCAGGCTGCCGTCGGCCAGCCGATGGGGAAATTCGAAATGGTCCCGGTACCGTTTTTCAGCTCGATGAAACTGCTCCCTGACATGGTCCCGCGGAAGTTCGTTTATATCCGTAATTTTCAGTTGGAGAAACCGTTCCCTCGGGTATTTATAAAATTTTTCAGCGGCTTCATTCACATCGATAATTTTCCCGTCTTTTTCCGGATCTATTAATAGCATCACCGCGCTGTGCTGCATAAACATCTGCCGAAATCTGTTTTCACTCTTTCTAAGCGCTTTTTCATTAGCTACCAGGTCGGTAATATCTCTGTTTATTTCTGAAAATCCGATAACGTTTCCTTCCACATATACCGGATTGAAGGTCAGTTCGTATTCTCTTATCTCATCGTCATGAAAGGTATATGAAAATCTTTCAGTTATTCTGTCTCCGGATAATACCCGTTCGATAGTTTTTTCCCAAAAGCGCTGCTGATCATCAGGCAGGTAATCCATTGTCCGTATCCCGGGATAAGCTTCCACCCCGAAGAGTTTCTCGACAATCTTACAAAACGCATTATTATAGATAAATGCTTTCCCTTCCCTGTCTCTGAATACGATCACATCATTGCTGGACTCCAATAAAGCCTTTATATTTGCTTCCGAAGCCTTGATATCCGTTACATCATTCGAAATAATTTCGACTCCGAGAACCTCCCCGCTTTCGTTATAGATACAGTTGTATGTCGAGGAAAACCATCGGTCCCCGACGGGAAGAGACACTTTATCACTTCCGAAGTGAAGTGTTTTCTGTTCGGCCAGGGTTTTTTTTATCCTTTCCAAATACAGCCGACCCTGTGTTACTCCGTACAGCTCTTCCATGGTTTTACCTTCGAAATCGCCGGGCTTGCCCCCCATATAATCTGCCGCTTGCCGATTGATTTTAAGAAGCTTACCCTCGGGATCCCAGAAACCGATTCCCATTCCGGCATTATCGAGAAGCTGCTGATATAGTAGTCCCCGCAATTCCGATTCTTCCTGTATTCTTTTCTGTTCGCTAATATCCCGGGCCACACCGAAAGTACCGACAATGGTGCTGCCCTCCGTGTCATATTTCGGAAGCGTCGTAAAATGGCAGGTCGCACCGCTTTCAAAGGTCAATGTATTTTCCAGCCGCTCACCTTCCAGTGTTTTCCGATACACTTCCATGAGGGAAGGACGGTCTTGTTCAATAAAAAGCGGGAGGAATGGTTTTCCAATTAAATCATTAACCGGAATTCCGGTGATTTTCTCCGCCGCCGGATTAACATATGCTACATTTCCTTCCGCATCCGCTTCATACGCAATATCTGATATGTTATCTAAAAAGGCCTTCGCCTTGACTGCCTCCTCTTCCGCTTTTTTGCGCCGGCTGATATCCCGGGTAACGGAAAGAATATGTGGCTCATTATTGATAGTGATTAATCGGGCGGACATAAGAGCCGTTGTGATGGTTCCGTTTTTGCACCGGAAACGAGACTCCAAATTCTCCATGACCCCCTCCGTCTCCAGACCCCGGACAAGTTTTTTTCTGTCCTCCGGAATTGCCCATATATCGATTTCAGAAGAGAGCTTCCCGATGACATCCTCCCTGGTATACCCAGTAAGGTACGTAAAACCTTCGTTGATATCGACATACAATCCGTCGAGACGATTAATATTTACCGCGTCGGGACTGGTCATAAACGCCGCTCTGTATTTTTCTTCACTTTCTTTCGTTATCCGGTGGGCCTCGAATAATTCAAATGCCATGTTTATTGATTCACGCAGTACAAACTCACCGGCATTTTTCAGCACATACCCGTAGCGGGTAATCCCTTTGACTTTTTCGACCATTTCTTTTTCCGAATGACTGGTGAGAAAAACAATCGGTACTTCCCGGTTTTGCAAAATGATCTCGGCAGCTTCGGTGCCGTCCATTTTGCCCCTACCTAAATCAATGTCCATGAGGATAAGGTCGATCTCCCTGTTTACGGCAGTTTCAATTGCTTTTTCGGCATTGTACGCCGTGATAACCGCGTAACCGTGCTTTTTTAAAATTGCCGTTTCGTTCATGACGATAAGAGCTTCGTCTTCTACGAGAAGAATTGTTTTAGCAGAAGGGGCTTCTCGCATAATTTTCTCCAATATATCTACTTAAACAGTATAGAAGTATTCGCACAAACAAGCAATCTTTTTTCTGTATACAGAGCATTTTTTGTAGTAGCATTTGCTTTCTATCCTTTCTTAGAAGGCCATCCAAGCACGGTACTCGAAGGTCTTTACCGAAGATTGACAAACCCAGATAACAGGGATAGCCTCAATAATGCAATCGATAATTCAGAAAAAATCATACGGTTCTGTGAAGGTTTACTTTCTTGACAGTGACCTTCTGAAAGAAAGAATAACGACAATAATCCATAAGCTCATTGTAATTGACAGCAGTTCTGAACGGTTTATCGACAGACCCTCCAACTACCTTCCGTATTTTGAATCAATCCCGCTCGATGTTGATTGTTTTGTATACACTGCAGAAGAGATCGATTCGGGCAGGCACCCCATCGCGGAGACCGCCCATAGACACGGCAAAGTATTATATAATCGTAATCTATCCAGGGACTGAAACCTCGAAACCCGGCCTCCCGAAAAAACTCTAACGTTTAAACGTTTTGACATCATAGCGTTATAGCGTTATACTGATTAGATAGGAAACAATATGGCAGAACGAACAAAACGCTCTACTATTTATTTTGATCCCGATTTACACGAAGCCTTGCGCCTCAAAGCGGTGCATTCACATCAGTCTATGTCGGACATCGTAAACGAAGCTGTTAGAAACACACTGGCGGAAGACCAAGAAGATTTAGCTGCCTTCGAAGAAAGGGCCTCCGAAGCAGTAATCAGCTATGAGGAATTGCTGAATGACTTAAAATCTTATGGCAAAATATAAGGTCGCTTTCCGAAAATCGGTTGCAAAAGATCTGAGGCCTATCCCTAAACAAGATGTCACGAGAATATTACAACGAATAGAATCACTTCGTAATGATCCGCGTCCGCCGGCCTGCGAAAAACTGTCCGGACAGGAACGGTATCGCATACGGCAGGGTGTATACCGCATTCTCTATGAAATAAGAGACGATAATCTAATTGTTATAATTGTTAAAATCGGGCATCGTAAAAATATTTACAACCGCTGAATCGAACCAGCCCGGCCGGAAACTTTTTACCCTCCCCCTAAAGGCGGGAAAATTGCCAGCCGGTCTCCGGGAGAGACGGTATCTTCCAAAGAGGCGTGCTTGTTGTTCAGCATAATAATCGCCGCTTTTTCCCGCGGGATATTGAGCCGGTCGAGGAGCCGGCCGATTTCCATGGGGCTGTCGATCGACACCGGGCCGCTGCCTGCAGGACGAAACTTGCGCAGGTCGGCAAAGAGCTTCAAATCGATGTTTCCGCTCATTCCCGAGTCCTATCCGCCTCGATGTAAAACCCGTGCCGAAGCAGCTTTTCTCCGAACCGCTTGATAACCGTATTGAAGAGCTTCAGCCGCACGAATTTCTCGGCCCGGGACTGCCGCGTTTCGGGATGCAGTTCAGCTGTTGCCTCCTGCCGCATACTTTTTAACGGACTGCCGCTTCGAAGCATCGCCCCGACAAGCCCCGGCATGGCCCCGGAAAGGACAAGGGTGTCCCCCGGGTACAGCCGGGCATTATTAAGATCGTCTACAACCGAATTATTCAGCATGACCGTCTTTACTTCCCGGACCATCGTCTCCAGGGGGATATCAAAGAGGGCGCAGATAAAATCTGCGACCCTCTCCGGCTCCTCCAGCCGCAGATACACACCCCGCTGCAGCGCCGATCCGAGGTTTTCGAAGCCGCTGTTCTCATCGCTTATAAAAACAAGCCCTTTCAATGCTAAGCGTCCGATACTACCAGTTGAAGACCGAGTCCAGCTCTTCGTCCGTTACTTCGAACACGGCATTATGAGGCTCCAGTTTTTCCCGGTAAAAATACATCGGCAGCCGGTCGTGCGCCTTGGTAAATCCGGCACGGGCGTTGAAATCGCGCTCCCAGGAAAGGACATCTTTGCCGAGCTGGGAAACATCGTCGGCGGTCAGTTCGAGTCCGTAAAAGCTGTTCAGCAAATCGATAAGCGCCTGGAAGGTTTCCGGCTGGTCTAAGACCGGAAACGCGACAAAGAGACACATTCCGGTAGAATCGACCGCTGCCGTCGCAATCTGCAGGTTCCGGGAGAGTTCGATCTGGCCGGCCGGTTTCAGCGGGTCAACCTCTCCGCCGACTTTTAAAATATTCGCCGTAATCGCATACCCCGCGGTATGGTCCGCGCCCATGGTTGAAGTCGCATAGGTAACGCCGATACCCTGAATCGGCCGGGGATCGTAAGCCGGCATCGCCTGCCCTTTGACTACCGGGGCACGCTCGATTCCGAAGGCCTTCGCGGTTACCGCCGCGCCGCTTCCCAATATCCTGCCTAAGGGTGTCCCGTCGCCGACTTCCTTCAGCAGTTTTACAGCGCCGTCGGCGTCGCCGAATTCCGCGAGACCGGCTTCCATTGCAACGGCAATTGTCGCGCCCATTTCGATGGTGTCCAGGCCGAAATCGTCGTCCATCCGGTCAAGTCGGGCGATAACGTCGAGATCATCGATGCCGCAGTTGGCACCGTGGGCCCACACCGTTTCATATTCCGGCTGCTTGGAAACGTAGTTGCCCTCTTTATCGACGTAAATACCGGAACATTTAATAACGCATCCGCGGTGGCAGCCGTGGGTGGGGTTGCCGCCACGTTTCTCCTCCAGCTCCGCCTGGGTTTCACCGCTGATCTTCTCCACATTCGCAAACTGACCTTTGGTAAAATTATTGGTAGGGTATCCCCCGGCTTCGTTGATGATGTTGGCCAAGACATTGGTGCCGTAGGCCGGCAGTCCCTCGCCGCTTACGGGGTGTTTTTTCAACCCGTCGACAAACTCTTTGTTTGCCGCCTTGAAGGCTTCCTCGTTTTTCGGTTTCCGCATTTCACAGCCCGTATCATCGAGGACGATGGCTTTTATCCCTTTCGCACCCATGACGGCGCCCAGGCCGCCGCGGCCGGCATGCCGGGTAGGGCGAAGTTCCATATCGGTGCAGGCAATGGAAGCGGCGCTCATCTTCATCTCCCCGGCCCCGCCGATGGACATATATGCGGCTTTGTCCCCGTGTTCCTGCCGCAGCTTGTCCACCGCGGCATAATTACCAAGCTTTCTCAGTGCGCCCGCATCGGTCAAGCTGACGCCGTCTTTATTGATAACCAGTTTGTACAGTTTGTCGGGTTCCGCGGCGCCCTCAACAACTACAGCAGCATACCCGAGACGGGCCAGGACCTGCCCGGCCTGCCCGCCTGCATTCGACTCTTTTATTCCGCCGGTGAGGGGACTCTTCGCGCCTACCGAAATGCGGCCGGAAGTCGCCGCGGCCGTTCCGCAGAGCAGCCCCGGTGCAATTACGAGTTTGTTTTCCGGTCCTAATGGATGACAGAGCGGAGGTACTTCATTCGCTACGATTTTCGATGTAAGCGCCCTCCCGCCAAGCCCGTCGTAGGCGTCCTCTTCGGTAACCGAATATTCCGGTTTCAACCCCATTTTGATTCGTAAAATTTTTGCCATGATACCTCCCCTGCGTGTTTATACTCCTTTCCAAACACGGGAGGCGGCGCCGTTTCCGGCGAGGCCCTAACGGTCGCACCACCGTGGCCGGGCGGCTGTAGGTTCTGCGACTCGGAGATTGCTCTGTATTATGAGACATGGAGAGCCACTTGTCAAATTTATTAATTACGCGGAAACCGGATGGTAAACACCGGATGCGGTTCCCGCTGCAGATCGATGCTTCCCTGAAGCTGCTGTACCAGGGCGTGTATCAGCTGCAGGCCTAACGTGTCGGGATTGTCCAGCTGTATATTATCGGGAAACGGCCGGCCTGAATTGGCGGCCCGCAGGAGATAGGCCTTGCCGGAACCGTCTTTTTCCAACGTAACATCGAACCGTGCCTCGGTATCATCGGTAAAACCGTGTTTGACCGCGTTTGTCGCAAGCTCGTTGATAATAAGCCCCAGGGGAACGGCTGTCCTCGTATGCAGTTCCCCAACGGTTATATGTAGCGACACCGTAACGGAACGCCGGCTGAAGGAAAAAACGGTTTCAAGAAGGTCCCGGATATAATCTTCCACTTTGATGCGGGTAATATCATCACTCTGATTCAGCTTCTCATGGACAATCTGAATCGCATCCGTCTGCCGTGCAATATCCGATAAATCAACCGCATCGCCTAAGGACACGTCTTTCAAGCTGATGAGCGAGGATATCATCGCCAGGTTGTTTTTTACCCGGTGGTTCAGTTCTTTCATTAAAAAATCTTTGTCCCGAAGCGCCAATTCCAGTTTTTCCTCGTACTGTTTGCGGTCGCTGATGTCCGCGGCAATCTGCAGCTTTACATACCTGTCGTCAAACCACGAAATTGCCCGGTCATAATTGATATACCACTTATGGTTGACCGGGTTGTAACATTCCCAGGTAATTACCCCCGTGGGCATGCCGCTTTTATCGAGGAGCCTGCCGTTTGTACAGTGCGCACAGGGCCGGGAATCTCCGCGAAAAACTTCATAGCAAATATCGCCGATCGACGCACGGGGAAAGGACTGCTTCATTTGGGCATTTATAAACAGGACCTTATAGGTTTCCATGTCGACAACATAAATATCCTCGGGAATGGCGTCGAGTACCGTCTGCATGCTTTCTTGTGAATGGGCCAGCCCGATTTCACTTTGTTTTTGTTCCGTTATGTCCCTCGCGGCGCCGAATGTCCCGAGGACCTTTCCCGTTTTTTCATCGATCCAGGGCTTTCCCGTGTCCTCTATCCATCGGATGCCGCCGCTTTTTGTTCTAATACGCGCGGTAAACGCCGCCTCCTCGCCGGAAAGTAGGGTGTCGATATATTCCTCGGCTCCGGGCATGTCATCGGGATGTATAAGCGCGCCCCATCCGCCTATTTTGTACAGTTCCTCCGGAGTATAGCCGGATATGTCTTCGAAAGAGCCGATATGCCAAATCGGCTCGAGGCTGCCGTCTTCCTGCAGGCGGTGACAGTACGCGTAGTCCGAGCTCAGCTTGCTGATAATGCGAAACCGTTCCTCGCTCCATTTTTTGTCGGTAATGTCCGTACTAATGCCGAGCATCCCCGCCGGTTCTCCCTTTTCATCGTAAATAAGCTGCGTCCTGGCATCGAAAATAATCTCCCGTCCCTCTTCGGTAATGTTAGCGACCTCTCCCTCCCAGCTTCCCTTTTTCAGTGTTGCTTCGATAATTTCCCGCTGGGTAGCACCGAGCTCGGCATTGTCACCGTAATCTTTTACCGTCATTCCAAGCAACTCATCCACCGTCTTCCCGAAACTGCGGCATTCCGCTTTGTTTACATAGGTTATCCGTCCCTGAAGATCGGTTGCGGTTATCCTGTCCCGGATTTCGTCTAACAGCATTGCCTGAAACGAAAGCCGCCGGTTCGCTTCAAACAGCTCAAATGCCATGTTAATCGATTCCACAAGGACGAACTCCCCGGCATTTTTCAGCACATATCCGTAGCCGGTAATTTTTTTTACCCTGTCTACGTATTCTTTTTCCGCGTGGCTGGTGCAAAATACAATAGGAAGCTCCCGCTCCCGCAGGATCCGCAGCGCGGCCTCGGTCCCGTCCATCTTTCCCTTCCCCAGGTCGATGTCCATCAAAATAAGGTCGACCTCTTTCCGGCGGGCCGCTTCAATTGCTTTCTCCGCATTGTAGGCGGTAACCACTTCAAAGCCCCGCTTCTCGAGCATGGCCGCCTCATTCATTGCAATAAGGGCTTCATCTTCCACGAGGAGAATGGTTTTA
>CAZSGZ010000125.1:0-9936 GCA_964606455.1 uncultured Spirochaetales bacterium | reverse complement strand
TTTTATTCGGCAATAAATGACCAGCGCAACGACCGCCCCCACCAGTCCGCCGTAATAGTTCATCCCCTGGAACCCGACAAAGCGTCCGTCGGAGAAGGGCCAGAAGATAAGCCATGGTTTTTTCAGATACATATGAGTGGGGTCGAAGAAAAGTGTCGCGAAAATGCGTGCTCCGATGAGCAGTCCGATTATACCCCAGAAGAAAAAACTCATCATATCGTCTTTGTTGACGTCCAGTTCCCGGTCCTTCATCTGCCACCGGAACAGCAGAAAAGCGATTAAAAACGCCAGCAGGTACATCAGCCCGTACCAGCGCAGAGGCAGCCCGGGTATTATTTCAGGTGTTACCCATTCGGGAAAGTGCAAATATCCTAACATTTCTTTCTCCTGCCGCAATTATAACGTGTATAGCTTTACTATACCACAGGGACTATTTGTGTCAAGAAATGAGAAAAACCGCGGAAAAAGAAATATACAGAAAATAATTGTAATTACCATATGAAAAGGATACAATATCCCGGACAGGTGATCCGAAAAAAATAAAATACTTGAAAAAAATAACGGGAAAATATAATGAACGGCAACAGAGCTGCGGCAACAGCAATAAAAACGATTCGGGTGGATATGCATTGTCACTCCTCCTTAAGCGACGGCTCTTTGACACCGGAACAGGTGGCCAAAAACTTGTCCGACTCCGCCGTGAAATACGCTGCCCTAACGGACCACGATACCTTAGCGGGGCTTCCCGCCTTCCGCCACGCGCTTACGCGCTATGGAATAGGCTTTATTACCGGCGTGGAAATAACTTCGCTATTCGAGAATTACAAACTCCATATTCTGGCTTACGGCTTCGACCCGGAGTACCCCGAGTTGTCCGCTTTGCTGAATCCGAAAATCGGCGCTACCGAACCTTCGGCCACCATAATGCCCAGGCGTTTAATTCCCACCGCCGAAGTTATCGATCTTATACACGACGCCGGGGGGTTGGCGATTTTAGCCCATCCATTCAAAACCGAACCGGACTTTGAAAAACTTAAAGTTTTAACGGGGGAGATGCAGGAGCTCGGGATAGACGGCATTGAGGCGCTCTACGGCCCTAATTCTACGGAGGAGGAAGAAAAATTGCTCGCCCTCGCCGAGGAAAGGGATTTGATTGTATCCGCCGGGACGGATTACCACGCCGTCAACGGCGGCGCGCCCGGCGTCGACCTGACCATAGAACGCTGGAAAATCTTTCGCGACGCCGTTTTAAAAGTATCCTCCAATAACGCATGGAAAAGAACTTCTTCCTCGCCGGAACCGCTACGGAAACCGAAAAACCTGTTGCTCTCATTTGTCTTCAATATTCTAATGCCCGCGGTCTTATCGCTTACCTTATTCATAGTCGCCTTGTTTTCCATCCTGCTTCCGTATTTCGAAAAAACCCTTTTGGAACGAAAACGAGAAAATATCCGGGAATTGACACAAGTTGCCTGGGGTGTTCTGAAAGAGGCGACGGAAGAGGTGGAAAATAATCAATTGACTGTGGAGCAGGCGCAGGCCCTGGCCAAAAACCGTATTGAAGCCATGCGTTACGGCAGAGATAACAAAGATTACTTCTGGCTTCAGGACCTTTCACCACGAATACTGATGCACCCCTACAGGAAGGATTTGAACGGCCAGGATGTTTCAGATTTTCAGGATAGGGAGGGAACCCGGATTTTCGTGGCCTTCGCCGACCTGGTTCGGGAAAAGGGAGAAGGCTACATCAGTTATGTCTGGCAATGGATGGACGATTTGGACCGGCTGGAACCGAAAGAATCCTACATTCGTTTGTTCGAGCCTTGGGGATGGGTTATTGGTACCGGCATTTATGTACAAGATGTTCACATGGAAATCGCCAAATTTCGGGGACATCTGGTTAAAATGTCCCTGGTTATTATAGCCATCGTTCTCCTTCTGCTTGTCTATCTGGTAAGGCAGGGACTGCTTTTGGAACGGTCCCAGGAAAATGCGGAAAGGCTGTTGCACGAGGCTATTGAACGATATCGGGCCTTAAGCGAAGCGGTGACGGAAGGCGCCCTTTTCGTTTACGACGGCAGGCTGCGGTACGCCAACGCGGTTATGTACGAACTCTTGGGCTGCGCCGGGGACAGTATAGAACTTCTGGATATAGACGATATATTTCCGGATATAGAAGAAAACCACGAATGGCGGAGTCGATTGACGAATACCGACAACAGCGATCCAGAAACTGTCGGCGGGGTTTTGAGACGCTGTGACGGTACTGATCTGTATTGCACCCTTACCATGCGAGACGAGCTTCATAATCAAAACACCGGGTTCATGATCCTCGTTCGGCGCTCTGCGGAAGACACGGAGCATACCGGTACACGGGTCGCCCTCAATAAACTTCTGCAATTGCCCGTTAGTGTCGCTTCGGACCTGACCGGATCGATTTCACAGGCCGAAGAGATAAACGAAATCATTACCCTCTGTCTTAGAACGCCGGAATTGACTCATGTTCTTTTGGAAAACGGCACCTCTTCCGTAGCTGTGGCAAATATGATTTCTTCCATAACCGACGCGGCGACGCAGCGGACCATCGAATTGTATATAAAAGAGGCGGGGCCCCCTCCCCTTCCTTACGCGTTCATCGGATTGGGAAGCCATGGAAGAAAGGCACTGACGCTGCACAGCGACCAGGACAATGCGATTATTTACAGATTGAATGACGATAAGTACGCGGCACAGGCGGAACGGTATTTCCTTGATATGGCGACGCTCGTATGCGATACTTTGGAACAGGCGGGGTATATGAAATGCATCGGCGGGAAAATAGCGAGCAACCCCCAGTGGTGTAAACCTTTGTCCCTTTGGAAAAACAATTTTGAGGAATGGATTAGAAATTCGGAACCGCAGCAGGTAGTGGATTTCAGCATCCTCTTCGATTTTCGACCCATTTGTGGAGATTTCGAAATAGCGGTGGAACTGCGAAACCACATCGACGCCGTTTTGCGGGAAACACCCTTCTTTCTGTCCCAAATCGCCCAAAACGCCCTGATCTTTAAGACCCCTATGCGCCTATTCGGTACGATTGTCACCTCCGGCGGCAAAGACCACCCGGGACGGATAGACGTGAAGTCCCCGGCCATGGCGATTGTCAGTTTTGCCCGCCTCTACTCTTTACGGCAGAATATGCATGAAACAAACACCCTGCTGCGTCTGGACGCCATTCGGCAGGAGGGCATCATATTAGACTCGAAGCACAGAAATATTGTAACCGCTTATGAAACCCTGCTCCGTCTCAGGCTATGGAACCAGGCTTTGGCCATAGAGCAGAACAAAAAGGTGGATAACTGGGTGGATCCGGGGCAATTGGGACGGATGGAGGAGGTTTTCTTACGGGAGTGCTTTAAGGAAATCGACGAACTTCAGGTTTTTATTCAGCAGGATTTTCTTGCGTAAGTTTATTGCTTCGCGGCCATGTGTGCGTGTCTGCTTAAAATAAATTCGGCAAAAAACTTCATCCAAATCGTCGTTCCGGCTACGGCTGTCCATGTTTCGTATCGTAATCCTGTAATTAGTACTAAAAGAATGACGGTTACCAATACCAATCCCGCAGTGATATTAAAAAAAATGGAGAAAACGGCATACTTCTTAGGGTTAGGCGGAGAGACACCCCTCTTGAGCGCGACAAAGGAATAGTCCTTTTTTACGAGGGTGCGATACGCCCTTCTTAGCCAAAAAAAAGACAAGGGGAAAAGTCCTACAAAAAGGACCCATGTTAGTATTGCTGCTAAAGTCAGTTTGCATACCCTCGTTGTAAAAATGGCGCGGATACCGCGTACCCGCGCCGGATACTGCTAATGCGCTCCGTCTACCGTCTTCGAACCGCGTGGGATGCGGACTTTTTCCACCAGCTCCTGAATATGGACCGGCGGTGATTTGGTAAGCGATTTTACAATAAATGCTACGAGAAAGTTAATGCCGGCGCCTACCGCTCCGAAAGCCTCGGGGGTAATGCCGAAAAAGCTGTTTGGTCCGCCTATAAGATGGACATAATCGGTACCTTTAATGAAAAAGAGTCCTTTATGGGCGAAAACATAGAATAGTGTTACTACAAGACCGGATACCATCCCGGCTATCGCACCTTCCTTGTTCATCTTGACGGAAAAGATACCCATCATGATTGCGGGGAAAAGGGTACAGGCGGCGATGCCGAAGGCCAGGGCCACCGTTCCCGCGGCGAAGCCGGGTGGATTGAGCCCCAGCCAGCCCGCAACTACAATAGAAAGAGCCATGGCGATTTTACCGGTTAGGAGCTCTCTTTTTTCGGACATTTGAGGCCGAATAATTCCTTTAACCAGATCGTGGGAAATTGCGGACGATATGGCCATGAGCAGCCCGGCGGCCGTGGAAAGCGCGGCGGCCAATCCGCCGGCGGCTACCAATGCGATAACCCAGTTCGGCAGCATGGCTATTTCCGGGTTTGCCATTACTATAATATCCGCGTTAACCGTCAATTCATTCCCTTCCCAGCCCGCTTCTTTTGCCTTTCTCAAAACTTCCGGATCTTTAGTCGCATCGTTATAATACTGAATGCGGCCGTCCTTGTTTTTATCCACCCAGGCGAGAAGTCCGGTCTTTTCCCACCGCTTCATCCAATCCGGCCGCTTTGAAGCCTCCAAGCTCGATTCCGGAGCGTAAAGGTCCTCGTTTTTCTCGATACCCGGAGTCACCGTTCTATGAAGGTTGTATTTCGCCATGGCCGCTACTGAGGGAGCGGTGGTGTACAGCAGGGCGATGAATATCAATGTCCAGCCGGCGGACTTGCGTGCCGCTTCGACCGTAGGAACGGTAAAAAACCTCATAATGACGTGGGGCAAACCCGCGGTACCTATCATGAGGGACAAGGTAAATAACAGCATGTTCTGCATATTGCCGGCTATGGCCGTTGTATACTTCCCAAAACCAAGTTCCGTAACCACTTGGTCCAGCCGGGTTAGCAGGGCGACGTTCGTTCCGGACAACCTGCCGCCAAGGCCGAGCTGCGGGATGGGATTCCCGGTAAGCTGCAGCGAGATAAACACGGCGGGGATTATATAGGCCATGATGAGAACGCAGAACTGGGCCACCTGTGTATAGGTAATGCCCTTCATGCCGCCGAAAACCGCGTAGGTAAATACAACCGCCATACCGATATAGATGCCGGTACTGTTGGATACGCCTAAGAAACGGGAAAACGCAACACCCACGCCCGTCATTTGACCGATTATATACGTAAGAGACGCGATTAAGAGACAGATAACGGCCACGGCGGACGCGGATTTTGAATAAAACCTTTCGCGAACAAACTGAGGCACCGTAAATTTTCCGAATTTTCTCAAATAGGGCGCCAATAGCATTGCCAGCAGCACGTAACCGCCTGTCCATCCCATTAAAAAAACCGATCCGCCGTATCCCATGACCGAAACCAAACCTGCCATCGAGATGAAAGAGGCTGCGGACATCCAGTCGGCGGCGGTGGCCATTCCGTTGGTTATGGGGTTAACTACGGCGCCGGCGACGTAAAAATCACTTGTGGATTTGGCCCGGGACCAAATTGCTATTGCGATATACAGTAAAAAAGTCAAACCTACTACAATGTAAATTGTTGTTTGAAGAGCCATAGTTGCAGTTACCCCTTTTCGTGAACGTCGTATTTTCGATCGATTTTCCCCATCACTCTCGTGTAAATGAAAATGAGGGCGATAAAAATATAGATAGAACCTTGTTGGGCAAACCAGAAGCCTAAGGGATATCCGCCTAATTTAATTTTATTAAGCTGTTCCGCAAGAACGATACTCGCGCCGAACGCGACGAAAGCCCATACAGCTAAAATGATTCCCAACAACCTGAGAGTCGCGGGCCAGTATGATATTTCCTTCCTATCCATTAACTATTCGCCCTCCTTAACGGTTTTTTTGTTAAAAGATAATACTATGACTGTTATGAAATTGTCGAGCATTTTTCTTAAGTTTTTTATTTTTTTGTAGCGGATGGCAGGAATAAGCGCGGCGCGCGCTTTTCAGCCGAAGATCTTTTTTACCCGTCCGACCCTGCCGTCGTCGAGGCGTACTTTTATCCCGTGGGGGTGCGTGCCGGAATTAGTCAGAATGTCTGCAACGACACCTTCCGTCAGTTTGCCGGAGCGCTGATCTTCTTTGAGTACGATTGCCACCTTCAATCCGGGCTTGATGTCACTTCGCCTTTGTCCGTCCATTGGTTTTATTGTAGTTATTTCCGGTTTTTGTGCAATAGGCAATTTTTTTCTGTTTTCGCTTGTCAGTTCCGGGAGTAATCCGGCTATCCCCCGAACCTGCCTTCCCGGGCCGCGGTAATGTATTCCAGGCAGTTCTCGTCCTTTCCTTCGAGGAGGTGGATCGATTGGACCATGGCCGCGGTTGCGGGGGTAATTTCGAGATACGCCGCGTCCTGGCCGTTTGCCGCGCATGCCGCTAAGAAGGCGGTGTTGATATTGTCCGGTCCGGGCAGGCCGTAAGAGATGTTGTTCAAACCGCAGATCGTTTTATATCCGTGGTATTGCTCCTTGATCCTGCGGCCGCTCTCCAGATAGGTCCGGGCGTTCGACTGGTCGACACTGACGGGAAATACAAGGCAGTCGAGATAAATGTCTTCCCTGGCGATGCCGTATGCCTTCGCGGCGGCGTCGATAACCGGCATGACCCGAAGCCGGTCTTCAACCGTGGCGGGCATGCCCGATTCGTCGTGGAGGAGGGCTGTAACCATGGCGCCGTGCTCCCGCACCAGGGGCATAATCGCTTCGATCCTGGCTTTTTCCGCGGTTACCGCGTCCACCATCGGCCGCCCGTGGCGGTGGACCCGCAGCCCCGCCCGGTGTGCTTCCGGATTCGGCGAGTCGATACAGAGGGGGATTTCGATTTCGTCCTGAATGGTGCGGAACATCCACTCGATGTCGTCCACTTCCGTTTTCAGCCGTGAACCGCAGTTGACGGCGAGCATTTCGCTGCCGAGGGCGATTTGACGCCGGGCAAGCTCGATGAGCCGGTCTTTGTCCCGCTGTTCAATTATGTCGTCGATCCCTTCCACGCTGGTGTTGATAACCGCTCCGATAATAAACATTTACATTCCTCCCGCTATTTTTCGAAGCGTACTTTTCTCGTATCCTCTTCCAGTCCCGTCGGTACGCTGATTGCCCCGTAGAGGTCCGGCCGCCGGGAGCGTATCCACCGTCTGCCGGTGCACATCGGCAGTTCTCCCGGATCGAGGCCGGCGGTAACAAGGACGTTATCGGCCTTCCAGGTTTCCGCAATAATTTCGCCGTAGGGGCTTATGATCATGGCATTGCCCGTCCGGACTTCGTTGTCGTCAATGCCCACTCCGTTGCTGAACAGAAGGTAGAAGCCGTTGTCATGGGCCCGGGAGGGGAGCCAGCGCATCAGCCACTCCCTGCCGTTCGGCCCCCGGAATTCAGCCTCAATAGCGTCCGGATTGTTCCGCCGGTTCTCCCATAGTTCGGGGTCTATCAGCTTCATCCCCCGGGGGCTCGCCGAGTTGCAGCCTCCCGTCTGGTGGGGGGCCAACAGGATTTCCGCTCCTTTCAGGGCGGTTATCCGGGCGTTTTCGATGATATTGTTGTCGTAGCAGATGAGAATGCCGATTTTATTGCCCTCGGGAGTTGTAAACACGGTATAGTTGTTTCCCGATTCCATATGTTCGCTGATAAAGCAGTGGAGCTTCCGGTGCTTTGCATAGCTGCCGTCGGACATCGCGGCGACATAGGTATTGTAGTATTTGCCGTCGTCACCAGCTTCAATCAGTCCGGCGCAGACTGTCATGTTGTTTTTTACCGACAGCTCACGGAGTGCTTCGCAGGAGGGACCGCCGGGTACCGGTTCGGCGAGTCCGGCGATCTCGTCTTTCGACAGGTTCCGGACATGCCAGTAGCCGGTAATGCACATTTCGGGAAACACCAGCAGGTCCGCCTTCCGGTCGGCCGCCTGCCGGGTAAAATCTTTTATTATCGCAAGGTTTTTTTCCTTATCTCCGGGGAAGTGCTGAAATTGCACCACCCCCGCCTGTGTAGGTACCATGGGCCATGATGCTGGAAGAGGGACTGTCTGTCAATAATGCTGTCACTAGACATACATGAGCATACCCGCGGCGAACGGTGCCAGAGCGAACACCGCGGGGATAAGGCGTTTCGTACTTGCCGGTTTCGTGTCCCATTGAAAAAGGAGGAAACAGAGGGCAATATTTATAACAAAACTCGCGAACAGAACCAGCAAAGGTATCGCTGCGGTGAACGTCAATGTGGTTTCGGAAAACGCAAACGTGCTGAAAGCCCGAATCCCGTGGGTCGCCGGAAAGAGGGAGGCGACGATCTTGAGACTGTCCGGAAGCATGGATTCGGGGACCATAAGCCCTCCGAGAAGGACCGAGGGAATGTAAAATGCCTGCGCTAAGAGAATGGCCGCCCTTGAAGAACGTGAAACGATTCCGATTAGGACGCCGAGGGAATTCAGCGTAAGGGAAACGAGAAAAAAAACGATAACGAACCACCCCCAGTTGACAGGAAGCCTGCCGCCGTAGAGGAGGGGACTTGCGGCGGTGATCAGCCCGGAAGCCAGAAAGGTATGGAAGAGGCAGCCGATCATGGGGATGATTATCAAAGACCCCGCCGGTATTCCGTTTACCCGAAAACTCCTGAAAATCCCCGCTTCCCTGTTCGATACCATGGTTCCCGGGAGGCTTAACAGGGTGGAAGACATGACCGCGAAGAGAATCATGCCCGGTACCATTATTTCCGTAAACAACGGGTTGATTCGGGTCATAAACAGTCCCACCGCGAAGAAAAACGCCAGGGGAAACAGGTAGTTCATAAGCATAAGGGTTTTGTCCCTTACTCCCGTTTTAAAATCGTACAAAAGGTGATACGCAAAACCATTCATTTTCTGCTCCTTCCCGTTTGGGTTATTTCTATAAATCGCTCTTCCAAGCTCGGACGTTCCGCCCTAAGGTCTACTATCTCATCCCCCTTCTCCGTTAGAAACGAGAGTAAAACCGAAAGATCGGCACCCGGATTTTCGGAGTGATAGTAAGTGTATCCGTTCTGAACTGACATAATCTGCGCCCCGGGAAGGGCCGGCCGGTTCTCCGCCACGGTCCCCAGTCGCGTCGATACAGAAATTTTCGTTCTTTTATCTCCCGCAGCCGTTATTTGCGCGGGGCTGCCGGTGATCGCCGCCTTTCCGTCGATGATAATGACAATGGTGTCGCACAATTTTTCCGCTTCCGCCATGTCGTGGGTGGCAAGGATTATGGTTTTTCCTTCCTCACGAAATTCCCGCATGAGACTGTGAAGTTCCAAACGGGATTCCACATCGAGTCCCGCCGTTGGTTCGTCGAGAAAAAGAATTTCCGGCCCATGCGCCGCGGCCAAGGAGAGGGAAAGGCGCCTCTGCTGCCCGGTAGAGAGGTTCCCGTATTGATCGTCCGTTTTGCCGGAGAGCCCCATTCGTTCAAGCACCCCGAAATCGGGGTGTTTCCCGTGGTAGCGGGAGAAAAAAACCAGGGCCTCCTTCGGGGTCATACTTGCCGGAAGGCCGGAAGTTTGCAGCTGTACCCCGATAAGGTTCCAGAGCTTCCCGTGATGGCTTGAGGGATCTATCCCGCCAACGTCTATTTCCCCGCTGTCGGGTGTCCTCAATCCCTCGATACATTCCAGGGTCGTGGTTTTGCCGGCCCCGTTCGGTCCGAGGAGGCCGAATATTTCTCCCCGTCCGACGGAAAAGGAGAGGTCGTCCACCGCCGGGGTTTCCCCGTAGTATTTCTTCAAGCCGCGGACCTGTACAGCAAAATTATTATTCATGTTTTAACTCCTTTTTGCGTTTCCCATAGATAGAACGCGCCTCCAGCGGCTGCGAGAAAGCG
>CAZSGZ010000124.1:0-9963 GCA_964606455.1 uncultured Spirochaetales bacterium | reverse complement strand
AAGCCCTTGCCGGCTTTTTAAACAGGGGCCCCCTGCCGCTTAGCGGTGCTACCGACACACTGTTTGCCCATCAAATCCAGAGGAGTGAAATCGACCACTTCGATATCAAAGGCGGTCCCGTGCTCAGGGTGCTTGTCGATTTCGGGAATTGGGAAAGGTCTTTTATGAGCCTGCCCGGCGGACAGTCGGGGAGGCCTGCCTCCGGCCACTATGACGATATACTTCCATTGTACATGCAGGGAGAGGGAGTCCCGCTGCTTATTGATTTTTCCCTGCTCAAATCGAATGCGCGGGGGCGTATTTTGCTGCATTAACGAAGTTCCCCCCTTTTCATATTTTTCATTGCTCTTTTTCCTTACATGCTGTACAATTAAAATGATTCCTTTGGGGGCAAAGGGAATGCTGAAGCGATTATTTTCTTTCTTTCCTACACAAGTGTTAATTAAGGAGATCTCTATGAAAAAGTATCTGTCGTTACTGTTGGTAGTGGTCCTGCTTGCATTGTTCTTCAGTTGTGTAACACCAAGTAAGAAGCAGGAAGATCTGTCAGGTTATTATTCTATGATTTACACCATAGGTCAGGAGGCCTTTCGGCCGATAGCCGAATCCCATTTGAAAGAAAATGACCGTGTCCTTATTGTCCATATCGGGGAAGGATCGAGCGGGATCGGCATGCGCTACACGGTAAAACCTGAGCAGCAGGCGGATGCCGAGCTGGACCCGTACAGCTACAACCGGTATTTAGAAGACCACCCCTTTTTTATAGAATATTTGGAAAACGGATTCATCAATTCGTTTCTCGAAAACGGGGGTGTAGGGTTTGACCGCTTGAATTTGGCACGAAGAATGGGAAATTACGTCCAGTGGCTGCGGGATGAAGATATTATTTTCAATACGAGCCGCCTCGATTACGACTCGTGGGAGGAGATCCGTGAGGAATTCGGTGTTTCGAAGGTTTTACTGTATTCGGTGCGAAATGTCGTCGGGAAAGGCAAGGAATATGTCGGAATCCAGTTAGGATTAACATTTATCGATGTCGATAACGGCGGCAGGGTCCTGTATGACGGGATTGACAATGTTGTATCGACGACGTTTCCCGAAAGTAAGAAGAATTACCTGTCGAAACTGCGTTTCGAAATCCCCGAGGATGGTGTGCGTTCTTTCGGGGAGCATCTGGAACAAGTTCTTATGGATGAAGGAATTTTAGCGGATGCCGGACTTCCAATGGCAGGTGAAGCGGAGGAAGAAGAGAGTTTTGCAGGGGACGGAGGAGCGACACCGGGGATAAATGCAGTCCTTGTCAAAGTCGATGACATCCCGTTTCTCGGGTCATATCCGATAACGGAGGATGATTTTATAATTGAAAAAGAGCTGGCCCATCGGCTTGGCGGGTTGGAGCAGCTCAATATACTGGAAAAGCTGTACAAACGGAGATACAAGGCGCCGTTTCAGCTTATCAACGCGATAAATTATATAAATCCTTTCCGCGGCGGTGAATATTCGGAGTTCGAGAACTATTACGGCGCGAAGTATATGCTTGCGTATAAAGTTCTCTGGGCCCAGCAAACCGGGGAAATAGAAAACGTTACGACGGAAAATATCCCCTTAAACGATAAAGTGCTGGGGGTGTATGTAAAACTTATCGATATGACCGAACAGGGCAGGATACTGCTGACCGGCTTCATTCCGACGTCATCTAACGCCGCGCTGGAACAGAACTTTTTGTACCAATGTTTCAGCAGACTGAACGAGCTGCCTGTTGTAACCGGCGCGCTTGAGGAAAGTTTTGCCATGAGCGGAGAAGACCACGCCGCGCTTATCAACAAACGGATGGAGATATATAAAAATTATCTTATCAACGAATTTCCTGCCTACAAGGGTATGATCGATCTCCTCGACACCGCAAACGGCGCCGATGTACTGAAAAATTATGATTTGGTATACAAGCTTTTTGATAACAAAGAACGGGACAAAGTGAAGGGTGATATTTACTATGTAATGGCGGGCCACCTGATGAACGGCTGGTTCGAGGAGGGAATTACCGACTTTCTGGTCCGAAACGGCTATATTATCCATGACAAATTAGAATCCATCTACAGTCGGCACCTGCTTTCCTATACGTGGGATGAACAATATCGGGAAGGGTATGTGGACCGGGCCGTTTTTCTCTCCAACATGAATTTGGCCGAATGGGGCGCCGACATAAAGCAGTTCTACAATCTGGACAGAATTATCTATTTTGTGGCCCTGGAAAAGGCGGTCCCCGATGAAGCCTATTTTACGCCGGAGAACGTAACGTCGGAAGGTACCGCCATCGAGCTGTCGCAGTTTTATCCGATACTGTCCCCGCGGATTGACCGGCTTTTGTTTTCAATATTAGACGTAAACAGCGGTGATTACAGTCTTAACCGCAATTTCGAAATAGAGTAGGAGGAGAAAAATGAAAAAATGGATACTGTTTATTGCTGTTTTAATAACTGTTGCGGTTTTGGCACCGGCAAAGGAATACAGCTATCTTGATCCTCCGACAATATCGGTAATGGATTTTGAAGTGAACATTGAAGAACCATTAGTCGAGGGAAACCCCGTTAGCAAGGAGTACTTCGGGAAGCTGATCAATCACAGCCTCGTTACGGTGCTGATCCAAAAAAATAATGAATTCGGGCTGGTAATCCCGGGACACCCCCACTATCCGAAATTGAATTATGCCGATGCTAATGAGAATGAACAGCCGCCGTTTAAAACCGATGCCGAATTTTTCCCGCCGCTTTTAAAAATATACGATAAAAAATATGTGGAAACCGCATTAGCGGAGAACAGCTATACGGTAAACGATCTGTACACAAAATCTCCCGACGCCTTTAATTTTCCCGAACTCGACTTTGTCGTTCTCGGCAACGTATTCGAGTATGAAAATGACAAGATAGCAGTCAATGTCCGGCTCCTGAATACATACCGGGGGGAGGAACTGTTTGCCTACAACGAATTTATCTATGACGATATGCACGGCCTGTATGAAGCGTGCGACTTGATAGCACATAAAATTTTAATTGATATTTTAACAAATTACTGTTCTCAGGTGATGGTAAAATCGATCCAATTCGCGAATCCAAATGAATATCAGACAGCGGATGAGTGGCAGTCGGTACAGCGGCGGATTAGCGGAGACAATCCGTATCAGCTGTTTCTGCAGTCCCGGGAGGAGGTGAATAATACGGCGGAAATTATTCCCGCTAATCATACCTTCAAAAAACCAATCCGCCGCGACCAGTTTTATTTTATGCTGCCCGGCACCTATGTACTTACGGTGTATAACGAAGTAAAACAGTCGATACAGGAAATCCCCATTGAAATTGCACCGCGGGACATCAAGATTTTTCAGTTAGAAGAAGAACACCTTGAAACGCTTACCGGAAGCATTGTTATCCAGAACTGGAAACCAACCGACGCCTTTGAAATCGAAGTCACCGAACTCGAGCGCGACGCTAAATACCTTTGGGAAGTAGGCAACGACAGGCTCGGTGACGCGGCGAAACCCTTGAGAAGGAATTTTAAAGACGGTGACTTCCTGCCCACCCCCGGCGGGACCGGGCCGGACGGCGGGAATGAGAAGGGAAACGCCCTGGAACCGGTCTGGCTGTATAATGCCGCGAAGCAGGAGCTTTCCATTACCCGTCTGCCGCTGATGAAATACGCGGTCCGTCTCACTCCCCTTCCGGACAATATCAGTAAGGAGAATATTTTCGGCATTCTTCGGGTTTCTTCGAAGGGGATTGAAAAGACAAATGCCGTCGACGCGGACCTCCGTTTCGAGCGGGAGGTGCTGCTGGATATGGAAGATTTCGGAGTGAAATTTTCAGAAACGGAAAATGTTTTTAAAACTACGCGGATAACTTTTCTCATACCAGAGGCCTTTGAGATGGGCTGGGTCCGGTTCGGTTATACCGAAGGGGACCGTGAAGGCAGACTCTTTTTCTGGAATTATGAAAAGTTGGTTGTAGAGGGGACGTACACGGAGGAGGAGTGGAACGATTTTGTCAATGTGCGGTATGAACTCGAAGGGGGCGAAACGGGCAACACGCGGCTGGCAGCCTTTGATTTTTCGAAGGAGGAAATTGAAGCGGAGCGGGACAAAATTGTCGTTGTCGAACTGAAGGAATATACGGCATCGCGGTTTGCCATCGATACGGGTGTTGAAGAGAAGAAATCCTTCGGCGATGTGCTGAAAGATATCTTCGGAGGGAACAAAGAGAAGTAAGAAGAAGGAATGATGAAAAAAGCAATACTGCCTCTTGTATGCCTATTTGTATCCGTTCACGTTCTCTTCCCGCAGGGACGGAGCAGTTCGGAATTCGTTCCCCGTGAAATACGGGAAATTGCGGGTAATCAGGGGAAACGGTATGCGCTTTGTATCGGCATCAATGATTATGAGGACAGGGAAATTGTCGACCTTGGGGCGGCCCAAAACGACGCTAAGGCCCTGGCTAACGCGCTGGAAACCGAGGGACAGTTTGACCGTGTTGTCGTTCTTACCGATGATGTAACCTCCCGGGACCAGAGCGGCAGGTATCCGAGCCTCCGGAACATTTGGGACCAGCTGCAGCGCATGGAAATTCTGCTCAATCCGGAAGATCTCGTGGTTTTCTCCTTTGCCGGCCACGGCGTAACGAAGGGAGAAGACGGATACCTTCTGCCGATAGACGCGTATTACGACGATGTCCCCGGGAGCAGCCTCCGTGTGAGCGATATTGTCCAGTGGCTGGAAAACACCGGGGTGGAAAAATCTCTCCTGCTCCTCGACGCGTGCAGAGAAACCCTTACGGAAAATATCAGCAGGGGACTGACGAGAAAACGGTTACACCCCCAGCGCTTTCAGTACGCGAATATTTCCGCCGTCTTTTATTCCACGAAGGAAGGTCTTTTAAGCTACGAGGACACCGATTCCGGCCATGGTGTATTTACGCGCTTTTTGCTGGAGGGTATCCGCGGAAAAGCGGATTATCAGTACGGAGACAGTGACGGGCTTGTAACCTTCCGTGAGCTCGGATCCTTCCTCGAGGAGGCCGTTACCAACTACGCCTATAACAGAAACTGGCGGCAAAAGCCGGAGGCAATCTACAAAGGAGATGAATTCGGAGACCTTGCGTTGTCCACCTACGGCGGACGTGTAGATACCGCTTCGAAAGTACTTTCGAGAAGTATCGGAAAGGGGGAGAAGGATTACGGCTCCGGGAACGGGACCATCTCTCTGTTCTCGAATGTGGACGGGACCGTTATCCTGGATGGTAAAAACAGCGGCCGCGTTGCGGCGGGAGAGGTCATAACGCTGCGGCGGGTCCCCGCGGGAGCGCATTTCATTGAAGTCGATCATAACTACGGCCGGTTCCGGAGTGAAGCGGAAGTATATACCGGGGAAACCGCCTATTTAGCGAACAAGGTCGTTCTCAGCGAACTGGACATCAGGACGTATGAGGGGATCAACTTTGTGTACGTATCCGGCAGCGGCGGTTCGGAAGGGTTCTGGATTTCCGAAACGGAAATCAGCCTCGGGCATTTCGCGCTGTTTGTGGATGATACGGGATATCGTCCCGAAGGAGACTGGAACAAACATTTCAAAACGAATTACGACTATTTTCCCGTTGGAAATGTCAGTAAAAATGACGCGGAAGCCTTCGCGCGCTGGCTTTCGGACAGAATCAGCCGGAAGGTATTGCTGCCGACACGGGAGCAGTGGGAGTACGCGGCGGGAAAGAAATATGGGCGGAGCTATCCCTGGGGCAACAACTGGCATGCCGGTTACTGCCACAGCGCGGTAACGAATCCCAGGGGGATGCTGCCGGTTACCGGCGGGCGGGGACCGGTGCAGGTGTTTGATTTTTATAACGACATAACATTAGACGGCGTTACGGGTTTGGCCGGTAATATGAGGGAATGGCTGCGGGATGAACAAAAAGCAGGCGGGAGGACCTTCGGGCTGATAGCCGGAGGCGGCTGGACTGAATCCAAATCATCATACTTTGAAGCGGGCTACACGACACGGAAACCGGCAGCGTACGCGGAAGAAGGAATTGGCTTTCGGGTCGTCATTTCCGAGTAGGGAAAAAGGGGGATCGAGCTGTGAAAAAGTTTATTGTAACTACCATGTTTGTTCTTGTTGTCTGCGGCGGCGTTGCGTTTGCCGGGGGGGTGCTGGAAGAGAGTGAGAGGACCTACGAAGATGCCGACATGCGGGACACTGCTCAACCGCGCGAAACGCCGGCGCCGTCGGGGACGGAGGAAGAGGGCGGCCGTGGGTGGAAAGAGAGGATAGAAGATGAAAAAGACGGAAGAAATTGGAAAGCCAGAATAACTTCCGAAAAACAGCCGGAACCGCAGCCGAAGCAGGAACAGCCGGAACAACAGGAACAGCCGAAGCCTGTACAACAGGAACAGCCTCCCGTTCAGAAAGAGGCGGACCGGAAAGAAACGGAACCGGAAAAGCCGTTTTTCAAGAATGCCGCGGGAGTAAACGCCTTTTATGAACTCTGGGATGAAGAATTGTATATCGCCCTTCAGTATACGAGAATGCTGCTGCCCTGGCTGGGTTTGAATGTAGAGTTGGCCCTGAGTTTGTATTATTCCGATTTCTGCGGTACCGGCGGGATCGTTTTCGACTTCGGCAGTATCTGGCTGCTGCTGAATGCGGGATATGATACCTATATGGGATTTGTCGTTCATCCGATGCTGGGGTTTGAGCTGTGGCGGTTTCTGTTTGTTATTGAAACCGGTTTTTGCCCGGAGTATGATTTTGTCGACGGTTTTCGTGCCGGGCTGGGGGTCCATTTCCTGTTTTAACAGGCGTTCCGACGATGTGCCGCCTAGTCCGGCGGCATAGTAGTGAGAGTTAGAAACGCTTCGCCAACTTTTACGTCGGTATTGCCCGTTTCGCTCTGTTTTTTCCGTAATCCCCGTGTTTGGGCGACAACCGCCTTTGCGTCTCCAAACACTTCATACCGTTCGCCGTCGATGTAGTCGATAATGACGTTTGCCGGCGGAGGTTCTTTCGAGAAGGCCGTTACCATGAGATGCTCGACGCCGTAAGGCGGGACAACTTCAAATTCGTAGGGATATTTTACCACGCGGTTAACCATGTCCATACCGATGTAAAACGATTCTTCCAGGAGGACTTTCTCTCCCGTGGCCAAATCGTAGGTAAGCTGCAGGAACGCGGGCTGATTGACTTTGAAATACAGGTGCAGAGATTCTCCTCCTGCAAAAACGAGAACATCTTCATTCCTGCCCATGTTCGTCCATATGTCTACCTTAAGTCCCCCGTCGGTAAAGGCGCCGTCGGCTATGGCATACTGTGTTTTCAGGGCTTCTTCGGCGTTCCGCGGTTTTATGTCATAATCCGGGGGGATGGAGGAAGCCGGAAACTCGGCAAAACCGCTGCCGAGGCTCTCTCCCGACTCGACCGACTTAGCGACGACCATCAGTTCAATGGAACCGCCTTTTTCCCAGTATGTGCCTCGTACTGCAATTTTGCTCTGTCCCCGTGTAAGCCGGGTATTGACGAGATTTTCCAGTTTCCGTGAGGCATAATTGCCGAAAGCGCTGGTAAAGTCGGAGTTCCGGTACAAAAGAGGCGGGACCTGAAAGGAGCCGCCTTGTACCTGCTGCGTGGCGAGCATTACGACGATTTTGTCCAGCGCGGCATCGAGGTCGGGGACAGAGCCTTTCTGCAGGGTGGTTATTTTATTTCTGACCTCGCCTTCTAAGCGGAAAAAAGTGTCCGCGTTGGTAATTCCGCCGACATTTCCCGCGGGAAAAAAACCGCTTTCGTAGCTCCCCTCCGCTAAGACGTTGTAAATTGACCGGTTTTCGAGTACATCGGAAAAATAAGGCAGGATACCGATATATATGTCGATCGCGGACCCGATATCACCCGCGCTTTCGGCAGCATCCGCCCGGTTTTTCTCCTGGATGATCTTTTGAAGCGCCTCCTTCCCTCTGCTCAGGAATGTATTCCGAAGCGGTCCCTTCGCGGCGTAGGCGAGGGCGTAGTGATGCTTCCAGTCGTCTGCAATTTCAAAGTCGACATTGGTCAGTTTCATATCGCTGATGCTTCTGCTGACCATGGAGACACTGGAGCTTGCCCCGCTGCCGCTGTCGGCGGTTGAGGTTGTAATGGTGCTGGAAACTTGTACCCGGATTTTACGGATTAAATCGTCTAGCGCGCTGGTTTTCGCGGCTTCCAGGGACTCGGCGTCATTCGCCCCCCGCTCAGCCATTCCGAATCCGGTAATGTACCGCGTACCGGAATAGGGCGATTGTAAGCCGTACTCCCGCGCCCATTCCGGCAGGGTTTGAGCGCCGGCATGTCCCGGAAATAGTACCGCCGCGGAGAGAAAAAGCAGCAGCAATGCGGTATGGAGCATCACTTTTTTCATCATTACCTCCTCCTATAGATAGTATAGCGGGTTTTTTTTCGGAAAACCAGGCCCGGTCCACCGGGCCTCCTATATCCCCCGAACTTCGCAGTTCATGCCCGTTTTCCGGATGGTTTCAGCCGCGTGGTGCAGATCGGTCTCGAAGTAGGGACAGAGCTCGCTGAACGCGGGGTCGAGGGTCGTGCCGGGCCTGAATTGCGTCAGGATGTACCTGCCCGTGCTGCGCGGGTCTCGGGCCGCTGCGGTGTAAACCGATTTTAGGAGTTCCGCTATCTTTACCGCGTCCTCCGTCCCCGCTATCCCCGGGGCCATGGTGGTACGGAATTCGTGGCGCACTCCGGAAGAGATGATGATTTCGATGCTGCGCCGAAGGTTTTTACTAAGCGAGCTGCTGGTATCTGGGTTTTTGCCGAGAAGGCCGCCGTACTTCTCCGGGAGCGTTTTGATGTCCATGGCAATGTAGTCGATTCCTGCAAGCAGCGGACGGAGCCGGCGGGGAAAGCAGCCGTTGGTATCGAGTTTTACTTTTAGCCCGAGATTTTTGCAGAAATCGATAAACCCGGCTATGTCCGTATGCAGAAGCGGTTCACCGCCGGTAATGCAGACCCCGCCGAGAACGGAGGCGCGTTTTGTCAGGAACCGCCGCACATCTTCAATTGGCAGCAGGTCCTCCGGAAACGGCGGTATAACGAGTTCCGGATTGTGGCAGTAGGGACAGCGCAGGTTGCAGCCCGGCGTAAACACCGTGGCTGCAACCTCTCCCGGAAAGTCGATTAAGGTCGTTTTGACCAGCCCTGCCCTGGTAAGCGTCATGGCCGGCACGTTAACCGGAGAAAACGGCCCTAGGAAATGCCGACTTCCGCTGGTGAAAATACCTTCTCCATGGTTTCGGTGTCGTTCCCCCGAAACACCTCGTGACCCTGGACGTCGAAAAAGATCACCGTTGGAGAGGCCAGTACCTGATGCTCTATCGCTGAATCCATTCCCTCGGAGGTATCAACATCGACGGAACTGCCGGGGATGGAAAGCTTGTTTACATATTCTTTAACCGGAGGACAATTCGGGCATGTGCTGCGGTAAAAAAAGGTATAGGAGGCGGCGGCAGTTTCCCGTGTCCCGCCGGTGCCCATCTCTTTTTCCGCGAATTCGGGCTGCCTCGAGCCTTGTTTCATCATGTCTTTCGGTTCCGAAAACAGCTTCCGGTAGTCGTATTCCTCCCGTTTTCCCTTGTTCCAATTTGCAACGGATCGGTAATATCCGACAATCCGCGTATATACTTCGGTTTTCGTACCGGTAATGCCCTGCAGCCGCTGCTGTAATTCCGCTATTTCTTTGTCCACCTGTTCAACTGTTCGTGTCGCATTCATTTCTCTTCTCCCTTCTGTGTTTTAACCAGTTTCTGCTTTTCTTTTTGCAGTTCATCGAGCCGCCGCTGGATTTTCTCCCGTTCTTCATCGGCGCATTTCGGGCAGGCGAAATGTTCACCGTTTAAATATCCGTGTATCGGACAGATAGAGAACGTCGGCGAGATAGT
>CAZSGZ010000123.1:0-9999 GCA_964606455.1 uncultured Spirochaetales bacterium | reverse complement strand
ATACTGTTATGTATCAAAATTAGCCGAAAAAAGCAAACACTCCTTTACCTTTCCTGCTATTTTTATTACCTTATATAGAAATATTTATATATAAAAGGAGTTATCATGGCTGAAGAGCTTACAAAGGACACATTTTTAGAAAAAGTATACAACTTCGAGGAAAACAAAGATTGGAAATATGAAGGGGAATTACCCTGTATTATCGATTTTTACGCGGACTGGTGTATGCCCTGTAAGATGGTTGCGCCGGTTTTGGAAGAAATTTCCGAAGAATATTCGGGGAAAATGCATGTCTACAAAGTAAACACCGAAAATGAACAGGAACTTGCCGCGGCATTTGGTATTCAAAGCATACCCTCCCTATTGTTTGTGCCTCTGGAGGGAAAACCGCAGATGGCAATGGGGGCCCTTCCGAAAGAGTCGATGGTAAGCGCAATGAAAGATGTGCTCAATGTCGAGTAGTTTTATAATATTTTTATATAATTTTTATTGACACCCGCCCATCGATTCATATAATAGTACTTGTAGGTTATCTAAAAAAATAGCGGCAGCGAACAGGACTATTAACGTGATAAAAGCAGGATCGATAGACAAAGGTACGACAATTCTCATGAAAGGAGACCCCTATCTGGTAGCGGAGCGGGAATTCGTGAATCCCGGGAAGGGGTCTGCTTTCGTTCGACTCAAGCTGAAGAATCTAAAAACCGGACAAGTCCTGAAGGAAGTTCTTAAAAGCCAGGAAACTGTGGAAGAAGTGGAAGTAATTGACCGGGACAGCCAGTTTCTGTATTCAGACGGTGAAGGATACCATTTCATGGATACGGAAACCTTCGATCAGTATATAGTTCCGGTAGAAGATTTTGAAGATACGGGCCTGTTCATGAAAGAAGGTGAAACATACAAGGTGGTTTTCTGGGAAGACGCGCCGATTGACATAAAAATTCCCTACAAAGTGGTATTTACGGTAACGGAGGCCGAGGAAGGTGTAAAAGGCGATACCGTTACCGGGGCCACAAAGACTGTCCGCGTCGAAACCGGACTCGAAGTGAAAGTCCCCATTTTTATCAAGCAGGGGGAAAAAATACTCGTAAACACCGAGAGCCGTGAGTATGTTGAAAGAGTGAATGATTAACGAAAGGATATTTCTATGAGAATAACGACAAAAGGCAGATACGCGCTGCGGGCGGTGTATACATTGGCGGTAACGGCACAACCAAGCCCCGTATCCATCCGGGAACTTGCCGAAAAAGAAGATATTTCTCCGGAGTTCCTGGAGCAAATTTTTTTCCGGCTGAAAAAAACCGGCATGATTTCGTCCACCAGAGGCCCCGGAGGCGGTTTCAGACTGAACAAACCGCCGGAGGAAATATCGCTGTACGATATTTTGGAAGCTTCGGGAGAGGGGGTCCAGTTCACTCCCTGCCTTTCCCCCGAGCCGAACGGCAGCGCCTGCGACAGAGTCGAGGACTGCGTTGCTCATAAGATCTGGAACGAAGCTTCGACCCACATAAAAGATTATTTTACGAACATCACTCTCCAGAGTATCATCGACCAATACAAAAACGCATAACGTGTTACTTCGGAGGTATGGCATTTTTAAAATGAAGGTCGACCTGAGGAAAGGGGATTTCAATTTCATTTTCCTTAAACCCTCTCCATATCTCCAGGTTGACCCAGGAATGTGCTTCATACTTTACGCTGACATCAGGAATCCAGGTAAAGAGCTTTAACAGGATCCCCGAACTCTCGAATGAGGACACCCGGACAACCGGTTTCTTCTCCTTCATCCGATGGGGGTTCCGTTCACCGACACCGATCAATACCGCTAAGGCCTTGTCTAAATCCGCTGTGTAGGAAACTTCGACTCTGTTTTCCAGAATAACGCTCCGGTCATCGTAGGAATAATTGTAGACCTTATCATTTGTAAGCTGGGAATTCGGGACAATAATGGTCTCATTTTTTATGGTGTTGATAACGGTGGACAGCATCCGTATTTTTATTACAATCCCCTCGCTGTCGAGGACGAGGACCCTGTCGCCCTCCTTAATCGGATGAGTAAGAACAAGTATAATTCCCGCAAAAAAGTTTGCCACCACATTCTGCAGACCAAAGCCGAGGCCTATTCCAAGCACACCGAAAATGACCGCTAAACTCGACACATTTATGCCGATAATGGACAGCCCGATGAGAAGGACGACAACCAGCACCCCGTAGCGCAGCAAATTGATAATGGTAAATTTTTTCGCCTCATCGATGGAAATGCGGTTCGTCAGTGTACGGTCCAGCAAATTCCGCACCCCTTTCGAAGCCCAGGATGCGATGTAAAAAATGGGAATCGTCAGCAGAATGGTAATAACCGATATCTTTGTATTTCCCGACTCAAAAAATGGTTTGCTCAGCGCCTGAAAAAACAAGCGCAGGTAGTTCATTATTTTCGCACCGAAAAGCCTTCCGATTAACACACCGATAAGAATAAAAAATAAAATACGAAAAATACGGCGTATCCAAATAAAGAGCTTTTCCTTCGGCTTTTCCTTCATCGATGATTTCCGGATAATCCGGGAAAAAAGCAAGAGAATTAATTTGTAGAAAACAACATAGATAACGACCGGAAGGAGAAACTGCAGGAGGAAATCACCCCAGGTGAAGGGGAATTTCTCTCCGCTGATTTGTATTGCCGAGGTGAAAAATTCCCCTATGTTCTCTAAAAATTCCATTGGTCGAAGCATAGCATCTGTAAAAAAAAATATCTACTTGACCAAATACAATAAGCGTTTAAACTTATAGATGTGAGTATTACCTTCGGCATAGAAGTGGAACATGTTCATTATGCTCTGCTGCTTAACACGGAAAAGCAAAATCAGGGGACCATTGACCTTACAACCTTAGCGGACAACCAGAAAAAAGCGCTTATCCGGGTGTTTTTATTTGAAAAACATACAAAAACCCTCATCCATACCATTGAATTGGCCCCGCTTCCGCGAAAACCCGCGGGGAATCTCCGCATTTCCTGCCGGGGGGAATTCAAGGCCAACCGCTATCTTCATCTTTCCGTCTCGTTAGAGGGTAAAAACCTCTATTCAAAGGCGGTGGATGTAAAAAAACACAGGAAGGGCGGACCCGGCCGGTGGCTTATTCCCCTCCTGATTGTTCTTATCGGCGGAGGAATTACCGCGGCTTTGCTACTTGCACGGGCCGACAAGGGGCATGAGACCGTGCAAAAAGGACTGCTGGACACGAAAACGGAACGGGAAGCAGCCGGGCCGAGGCCGGCCGCGGCAGAAGCCGGCGGCGCCGCGGAAGAGAGTACCACGGCGGAAGAAACCGCTTCCGCCGGAGACGGCTTCGATGCCGCGGCTAAAGATACAGCTAAAGATATAGGTGAAGACGCCGCGGCTGCAGCCGAAACTACCTCCGCCGCAGCGGAAAAAACAGCAGCTGCAGCGGAAAGCGCCGCCGCCGAGGAAAAGGAGGACGGCCCCGAACCGGCACCGGCAGTTACGGTAAGCCGGGAAACCGTATATTTTCTCCCGGAAAGTTCTGTATTGCTGGAACCCGCGAAAACCGCCCTGCGGCAGATATATGACCGCGTCGCCGGAACGGACGCGTTCATTACCGCGATAGAGGGGCACTGCGCGCTTTTCGATACCGAGGAAAGCAGGGAATGGCTGTCGGAAGAACGTGCCGAGAATGTGTATGCCTATCTCAGGCAGCTCGGTGCTCCTTTTTCCGCTCCCCCGGAAGTGAGGGGGGTCGGAGGAAGAAAACCCGTAACGCGGGCCCTCGATAAGCAGGAACTGAACCGCAGGGTGGAAATACTCATAGAAACGACGGTACGGCGGGACGCGGAGCGTTGAAACTGGCAGTTTTCCACTATCACCTGCTTCCCGGCGGAGTGACCTCCGTTGTTACCCTCTCCCTGCAGGCGGTGCTGTCATACATTGCCGAAATAGAAGAAGTAGTGCTCATCAGCGGCCGGGAAGAAAACCTGGACACCGTACAAAAAAGCCTTCGGCCGATACTTAGGGATAAAGGGTGCTCCCTGTCCGGTGCAGTTCTTCCGGAAATCGGATACACCGACGAGAAAGAGGCCGCGGGGCTTGAACCGGAGAAGCTGAAAACGGTATTGCGGAAGCGGTTCGGACAGTATATTTGGTGGGTGCATAACTATCATATCGGGAAAAACCCCGTTTTTACCCGGAGCATTATAGAATTGGCAGAGGAATACCCGGAACAGCCGGTACTGTTCCACATTCACGATTTTCCGGAATCGGCCCGGTACGGGAACCTTCGGTTTATCCGGCAGCATTATTCAGGTCCTCTGTATCCGACCGGTAACAATATCTGGTATTCCGTAATAAACAGCAGGGATTACCGGCTGTTACTGGACGCAGGACTCCCGGAACAGCGAGTGGTACTCCTTCAAAATCCAGTTTCCGGCGGCGTATCGCTCCCCGGCCTCGATTCCGCTGCAAAAGACGCGGTAACCGCGAAATTGGGGACATATTCCCGGTTCCGCGCCGGCGCGCCTTCCCTTCTGTATCCGGTTAGAAGCATACGTCGAAAAAACGCTCTCGAAGCCGGGCTTATCGCTGCATTGACACCCCCGGGAGTAAATTTACTCCTTACCCTTCCGGGCACATCGGAACAGGAACGGCCGTATTCAGACCTGGTTTCGCGCTGTTTCAGGCGGGGCCTCATCCGGGGGGCCTTTCCCACCGCGGAGGAGATCGATTTTCATACAATTATTGCCTATTCCGATGCAGTTGTCAGTTCCTCGGTACAGGAAGGCTTCGGATACCTCTTTATCAACGCCATTCAATGGCAAAAACCGCTTGCGGCACGTGACCTGGATATCATGGATGATTTTACACCCTTCTTCAGTAAAACCCATCATTATTTGTACAGCGAAGTTTGGATACCCCGCGAGTTTGTCGACACAGCGATACTGCGGGAATCCTATTTCCGCTTTATCGAGTCCTTTTCCCCCTACCTTTCCGGTCATCAGCGGGGATCTCTTATTCGGGAGGCTGATGACCTTGCAGACAGTCCTCTTATCGGTTTTTCCTATCTCTCTCCGGACATGCAGGCGGAGCTTCTTGCGCTATGCGGGGACGGCGGCGTTCGTTCCCGTATTTCCGAAGCTAACCGGCCCCTAACAGACCGTCTGCGGCTGCTGCCGGATGCCGGCAGCTCTCCTTTTTCCGACTCGTTACATGCGGCTGTAAATGAAACCTTCGGATTTGAAGGGTACGCACGGAAGTGCGCTTCGGTTTTTTTCGCCATGGAAACCGGCAGCGGCCCTGCCGCCGGAAAAAAATGTCCCCCGTCATCATTTTCAGCAGATTCATATATTTTCGATTTTTTTGTAAAACTGGAAAATTTCCGCCTCCTCTATGCCCCATACCCTTAGCAGGGTACCTTGAAACCGTCCGGAAAACCAAGTATAGTTAGAATGACCAAAAAAAATTAACCGAACAGGAAGGATTTCAATATGTCAGAAAAAAACATGGTAATGATCGATGGCAATACGGCCATCGCGCACGTAGCCCACGCAACAAACGAAGTCGTGGCTATCTATCCAATTACACCATCTTCCCCCATGGGGGAATTAGCGGACCTGTATTCAGCACAGGGGAGAAAAAATATCTGGGGAACAATCCCCCATGTAGTGGAACTGCAGTCGGAAGCCGGCGCCTCCGCCGCCGTGCATGGAGCGCTTACAACCGGCGCTCTTACGACGACATTTACCGCCTCCCAGGGCCTTCTTCTAATGCTGCCGAATATGTTTAAAATTGCCGGCGAATTGACTCCCGCCGTTTTCCACATTGCCGCGAGGGCGGTTGCAAACCAGGCGCTCTCCATTTTCGGAGACCATACCGACGTCATGGCGGCCCGCTCCACGGGCTGGGCAATGCTGTCTTCCTGCAATGTCCAGGAAGCTATGGATTTTGCACTTATCAGCCAAGCGGCGACACTCGAATCTCGAATACCGTTTCTCCATTTCTTCGACGGGTTCAGAACCTCCCACGAAATCCAGAAAGTCGAGGAACTTTCCTACGATGTAATGAAGAGCATGATCGACTTCGACCTTGTTAGAAAGCACCGGGAGCGGGGGCTGAATCCCGAACGGCCCGCCATACGCGGCACTAGTCAGAACCCGGACGTATTTTTCGCTGCACGGGAAACGGTCAACAAATACTACAATGCCACCCCGGGAATTGTACAAAAGGCAATGAAAAAATTCGCCGAACTTACCGGAAGGGAATACAGTCTCTTCGATTATATCGGCGCTGCAGATGCTGAACGGGTCGTCGTTATGATGGGCTCGGCGGCGGACACAATGGAGGAAACAGTCCGGTATCTCGCGGACAAGGGTGAAAAGGTGGGCCTTGTAAAAGTACGTCTTTTTCGCCCCTTCGATATCGAAGAAATGGTAAAGGCCCTTCCGAAAACGGTAAAGGCAATTGCCACGTTGGATATGACAAAAGAGCCGGGAGCTATCGGTGAACCGATGTATGAAGACGTGAGAACTGCAATCGGCGAGGTAATGTCCGCGGGCGGCTCGCCCTTCAGCGGCTACCCGGTTATTGTCGGCGGACGGTACGGCTTGGGACTCTCCGGCCACGGAATGACTCCCGCGATGGCAAAATCGGTCCTGGACAACTTAGGAAAAAGCAAACCTCTCAATCATTTTACCGTCGGAATTATCGACGATGTAACAGGAACAAACCTGGAATGGGACGAATCGTTTCATACCGAATCTCCGGAAGTTCACCGGGCCATGTTCTACGGGCTTGGTTCCGACGGAACGGTTGGAGCAAATAAAAACTCCATTAAAATCATCGGTAAGGCCACGGACAACTACGCCCAGGGATATTTCGTATACGATTCGAAAAAAGCGGGTGCCCAAACGGTCAGCCACCTCCGCTTCGGAAAACAGCCGATAAAAAGCACCTATCTTATCAGCAAAGCCAGTTTTTTAGCATGCCATAAGTTCAGCTTCCTTGAAAAATTCGACATGCTCTGCAACGTCGATGAAAAAGGGACATTCCTCTTAGCTTCCCCCTTTACCAAGGAAGAAGTCTGGAAAAATATTCCCGAAGAAGTACAAAAACAGATTATCGAAAAAGAATTAAACTTCTATGTGGTCGACGCTACCGACATTGCCCAGAAAGTCGGGCTCGGTTCACGAATCAATGTCATTATGCAGACGGCCTTTTTCCTCATTTCCGGGGTACTTCCGGAAGATCAGGCGTACGAACTTATTAAAAAGGCGGTGAAGGATACCTACGGCAAAAAAGGCCAGGACATTGTTGATAAAAATATCAAAGCCATCGATGAAACAAAGAGCCGCATTGAAAAAGTCGACTATCCGAAGGAGACGACGGGGGGACTGCATATTCAGACTCCGGTCCCCGAAGATGCCCCGCGGTTTGTCCGGGAAGTTACCGGTGAAATTATTGCCGGACGGGGGTTGAAAATCCCGGTATCGAAACTTCCCGATGACGGGACCTATCCGACGGGTACGACAAAATATGAAAAACGGAACATAGCGGAGTTTATCCCGGTGTGGGACCCCGAAACCTGTATCCAATGCGGCGACTGTTCGGCAGTTTGCCCCCATGCGGTTATCCGGATGAAAGCATACGGGCCCGAATATCTGAAAAACGCGCCGGAGACCTTTAAATCAACCGACGCGAAAGGGAAAGAGTTTGAGGGTATGAAGCTGACCATCCAGGTTGCGCCGGAGGATTGTACGGGCTGCGGGGCCTGCGTGAACATATGTCCTGCGCATCAGAAGGTAAACGGTGAAAAAACGGAACGGAAGGCAATCAACTTGGAAGAGCAAATTCCGCTTCGGGAACGTGAAGTGGAAAACTGGGATTTTTTCCAGACAATTCCATATACGGACCGCTCAAAACTGAAAATACATACCACGAAGGGTTCGCAAATGCTGGAACCCCTCTTCGAGTTTTCGGGAGCATGCGCCGGGTGCGGAGAAACCCCCTATGTGAAGCTGATGACACAGCTCTTCGGCGACCGGGCGATTATTGCCAATGCAACCGGCTGTTCCTCCATTTACGGCGGCAACCTTCCGACAACTCCCTATACATTCCGGAAAGACGGACGCGGCCCATCCTGGTCCAACTCCCTCTTTGAAGATGCGGCTGAATTCGGGTTCGGTATGCGCCTTACATCGGACAAAATGCAGGAGTACGCTCTCGAATTGGTGGACGGGCTGCTTGCCAACGGCAGTTCCGTCGATAAAACCCTGCTGCAGAACATACGGAATAACACCCAGTCGAGCCAGGAAGAAATTGAACAGCAGCGGCAGTGGGTGCAGGAGCTGAAAAAACAACTTTCCAAGGGCGGTACGGAGCAAGCCGGCGAACTTGTATCGGTTGCGGACAATTTAATCCGGCGGTCGGTGTGGATCTTCGGCGGCGACGGCTGGGCTTATGACATCGGCTATGGCGGACTCGACCATGTTCTTGCTTCGGGGAAAAATGTAAATGCCCTTGTAATGGACACCGAAGTATATTCGAACACGGGCGGCCAGATGTCGAAAGCGACCCCCATCGGTGCAATCGCGAAATTCGCGGCCGGAGGAAAGGCGTTACGGAAAAAAGACTTAGGTCTTATGCTTACTAACTACGGATACGTTTATGTTGCCAGAGTGGCGATGGGATATAACAGAATACAAACCATTAAGGCGTTTTTAGAAGCGGAAGCCTACGACGGACCGTCGGTCATCATTGCCTACAGTCACTGTATTGCCCACGGCATCAATATGACAAAGGGTATGGACCAGCAGAAAGCGGCGGTAACCTCCGGCGTGTGGCCCCTGTTCCGGTACAATCCGGTATTGAGGGAAGAGGGCAAGAACGCCTTCATCCTCGATTCGAAGGAGCCGACCACCGATGTCGCGGACTATATTTACAACGAAGTCCGTTTCCGCTCTCTGCTGCAGTCGGACCCCGAACACGCGGACATTCTCCTTTCCCAGTTGAAAAAGGACGTGGAACAGCAGTACAAAGAGTACAAGTATATTGCGGAACGGCCGTTTTAAGATTACAATAACGCGGTAGAACCAAAACAAACGTGAAGAAATGTATCTTCCCCGCGCTGTTTTTCATCATTACAAGCCATACCCTGCTTTCAATGCCGGGCGGGGCGGCTTTTACCCCGTTTACCCCGCGTCAGGTATTTTCCGCTTTCCAGGACGCCTATCCCGGCATTGTCGGCGGTATCGAGTTTCGTAACGGCGATCTCTCCATCGAGGTGCGGGGAAAACGGTTTTACTGGGCACGGGGAAGGCTGCTGCCGGAAGAGGAACGGGAGAACTGGGAAGACTACAACGCCTTTCCCTTTTATCACTACTCGAAAGAACCCGTTCCGCCGTTACCGGTGTATTCGGAAACGCAGAAGGAAGAGCTGCTGGAGAGGACCGCGAAGATGGATGTTGATCCGGTTAGAAGGCATCCCGGCTTCTACAACGCCCTCTGGCGGCTTCACGACCGTCAAAGCAGCTGGGAGCGGATGAAAACGACCTACTTCCTGGGGTTGAAAACGGAAATCCACCGCGAGCTTTTAGAAGACCTTGCGGCGGTGGAAGAGGATTTGTATAAAGAGGCGGCAACGGATCCCGTTCTTGCCGGATTCATCAGCCGGATCGGAAACCTCGAGGGGTACAACTGGAGAACTATCGCGGGCACCTCCACGTTCAGCTTCCATTCCCATGGCATTGCAATCGATATTATCCCCTATTCCTACGAAGGGAAACAGGTATACTGGCGGTGGGCGCGTCAATTTTACCGGGAATGGTTCAGTATCCCTTATTCGCGCCGATTTGTCCCGCCGGAAGCGTTTATCGAAACATTTGAGCGCCACGGCTTTATCTGGGGAGGAAAATGGCTGTTTTTCGACAATATCCATTTCGAGTACCGCCCCGAGCTCCTCATTGTAAACGGATTCCAGGTGAAGCGGCATTGATAC
>CAZSGZ010000122.1:0-10097 GCA_964606455.1 uncultured Spirochaetales bacterium | reverse complement strand
CGGGCAGAGACACAAAAGAAACCTTCATCGGACTCCGCCTGTCCCAGCTGAAAAGCACAATTAATCAGAAAGCCCACGGTATAGCAGGTTTCGATACCCGCAGCCTTCAGCCGGAATGCGGTGAAATGGTTTTTGAAGTCTATGCCGTCGTTTTCCCCTTGATAAAACTCTACAGGAACCTCTGGTCCAGCTCGAAACGGTTTGAAAACGCAATTGTCAAGCTTATTGAAAAAAAAATTACCGGGACAAAGCGTTTTGTCCATGATTTCATGAGTTTTGAAGAGATGGAAAAAATTTATTCGCGGACAAGCCTGAAAGCCGAACTGCGGGACAGATTCGTTGAAAAACTCGAGGCATACATAAAAAACATCCCGGAAAAGCTGCTTTCGCAGGTTGAAATCAGCATTCTGCCGATTTATTATCTGAAGGACATCGTCCTTTACCCCTATACGGATTTTTTTAAATTATTTCATTACGTATACAGCAAAAAAGAAGAACGGCCCGTTTTTAAAACGGCCTCCGCGGTAGTTGCCCTGGATTATCTCGAGCGGCTGTATTACGCAGTGTATCTCGTGTCGAAAATCGATAAAGAGATCAAGCTGGACCCGGAATTCGCGGAAGATCTCTGCGGTCAGATGGAAGATGACGATCAGGATTACTGCGAAGATCTCAAGGGTAGATCCATTGAAAAAATTCTCGCGGATGTCTTTCTTGCTGCCGGAAATTTAGGAAAAAAATTACCTTTTGTGGAATTGATCCGATATTTCCGGGAGGACCCGTATTATCAGCTTATTTTCTACATTCCGAAACTTCATTTGTCCGAATTTTATCTCTCGAAACTAAAACTCGAGCTCTTGCCGCAGCTCGATGAGCTCTTTCCCCGAGTGCGTAAAGCCGTTATCGATAAGCGGATCCAGGAGTTGTTTCCGGATAAGCGTCTCGAACCGCTTTTGTATTACCGCGACTACAGCAGCCTCGATTATCAAAAGCTGGGCCTGCCGACGTTTTCCCACTCCAAGTCGATTAATCTTTTGTATAATTTTATCATCACCTATTACCGTAAACATATTCAGCAGCTTATTCAAATCCTCGGACAGTCGCTCCTCAAGCAGAACAGAATTACTCTCAACCGGCTGATGCTCAATTCGGCGGCGGTAGAGGATTTGGAAGACAAAATAAGGGCCTTCGACAACAGTCTGTCTCCGGAAGAGGAAGACGGAAAACTGTTTCAGAGGATTCGGCACAGTATCGGCAGCGATTCCAGCCACCAGCGCTTATACCGGAGCCTGCTGCAGCAAAAGGACAATGAAGTGAAGGGGCTGCTGGAAAAAGGAAAGGAGAGTTTTTTAGGCATTAAGAAGATTTTCGATGAATTTATAGAATCTCCGGTGGAAGCGATCAAACAAAAACTGAATACCCACTATTTTATCGACGGTACCTCCAAAACCCTGCTTTCGGTACTGAAGGAACGGTCGGAGAAGATAGATAAATTTCGAAACCTCCTTTACGAAACGAGTAAAATTGAACGAAACGGATAGGCTATTCCTGTGAAGAAATCTCTTCAAACGAACCCTTCAGTTCGAGGTATTCCATCAAAATCGGATATTCCGAAAGGACCTTGCCGTATTCCTTTACAAGAGACAGGGCCCCGCTTTTTTCAGCCTCCCGCGCGGCGTCGGAGACAATTTCCTCTTCCCGCGCCTGCTGCTCAAGCTCTGTTATCTGCTGATAGTTTTTCTTCCCCCTTCGATATAAATCGATATCGGGCATGTCCGTGGAACTAACGTGAATATCGATAAATTCAATACTCGGAAAGGACTCGGCAAGCGTGTCGCGCAGCATTTCTTCGAGGCCGCTAAGATCAGCCGAAAACGTGCCGGAAGAAGCGGCGGTTTCGAAGTAATCGAGAACACGGGGATATACGAAGGATTCCGTTTTTTCATACACCGAATCGTAATGGTTTTCGAGGTTCTCCGGCGTGATATGTTCATCCCGTACGAGAGCGGGCAGAGCGTCGGGCCGTATGGTAAAACGGGTGAAAATTTTCACTTCCCATGAAAAATCGGGAGTACGCTGCAGATATTCAGCGTACAGCTGACCGGAGGGCAGTTCTCCCTCGACCGTGACGGTATGTTCACGGATTTCCGGCTGAAAAGCATGCAGTGTTACATTTGTCGGAATAAGGCGCTGCCATCGCCATACAAATTCTCCCGGCCGAATAACCGCCTCGTCGTATCCGTGGGTTTTTGAGAAAAGAACGGCATACCCTTCGGAAGGGATTTGGATTTGTATCCACCCGAAATAAAAAACCACGCCCCCCGCGATAATGAGGATGAGGAGTGTAATAAAAAATTTTTTCATAGGTCCTTCCTAAAATAAACTATATACCTGGTCTAACGATACAACAATAGCATCTGCAGCCAAATTTTTGCAACAGGGATGATCTTCCCGAAGGCGAAGGGAGCGGAGGTCCCCCGCAAAGAGAGCGTTTGAGCACCCTGCCTGCCGGGCAGTCCAAATGTCGTTACGCATATCGTTGCCGACATACAGTGTTTCCCGGGGGAGGATGCCGTATGTATCCCGCAGAACGGAACAAAGCGGGGGAAAAAGCTCTGCCGACGGTTTCGCTCTGGAGGTACGGTACGAATAGATACAAATATCATCTTTGAAGCCAAGTTCGGCAGCGGTTTTCCCCAATAGTGCCGGAAAAAGCAGGGGAGTGTAGAACTGAGCATTTGAAATAATTCCCAGTACAATATTTTTTTGCCGAAGCTGCATCAGAAGGCCCGCAATATCGCCCATCGGCCACACCGGATTTGATCGTGTTTCATATTCGCAGGCGAGAAAGTACAAATTGCTTTCGGAATAATTCCTTGAAATATAGCCGTTATCCGCGGCTGAGCGGCATACGGCTCTCCAGGTCTCCAGAATGTCCACCTCGGGACAGTCAATGCCTTGCCCGTGTAATTCCGCGTGCCGCCGTCGGATACGGGCATGCAGCTGTTTTTCAGCGTAGGTCACAAGGTCCGGACTGAGGACCGAAAAACCGGCGGATTGAAACGACTTCAGGAAGAGGTCCGCCTTCGGCGTCCCTTCGGCTGTTCCAATATCGCCGGACGCCGAGATAAACAGCGTGCCGTAAACGTCGAAAATACATGCCCGAGGGGGGGAGGGCAGGCTGTTTACAAAAGAGAGCCCCGTAGGCTTCGGTTCAAGGGGAGAACTGTTGGTTCGAATAATATCGATACATCCCTTGTACACGGCGGATTCCATAGCCCTATTTTACGGTATGCGTATTCCCATTGCAAGGATTTCGTTATATAGTAAGTGCAGATGTTTTTTGTTCGGAAAAAAATCTGGCTGCCGGCGGCAATTCAGCGAATTTTCGCTTTTTTGCTGAGTTTCCAGCTGATGACATTCACTTTTTTTGTAATCGGGAATGTTCAGAGTTTCCTCGATAGTACCCAGTTTCTCCTGCTCCGGATCCAAAAAGTGTCGGGAATTCTCTTCCTTTTCTTCGGGATATACACGGTGTTTGCGCAATTTTTCAGCTGGTATTATGAAAAAAAGGTCCTCATCCTCCGGTTTCTTCTTGTCCTAATCGGATTTGCCGCGGGTATTATTCCGATAATTATTGTGTATTTCTTTTCCATGTGGACATATCCGGTATAAGAAAAGGGGGACGTATATCTATGATACAAGCAGTCCGGGGCGCAATTCAGTGCGGGGAAGATTCACAGACGGAAATTGCCCGGCAGACGAACAAACTCGTTACGGCCATCATCGAAGAAAACGGCATTGCCGTAGAGGATATTGTCAGTATACAGTTTACCCAGACAACGGACCTGCTGGAGCTGAATTGCGCCGCGGGACTGCGTCGGTACGGGTTCAGTGATGTTCCGCTGTTCTGTTCCCAGGAGCCTGAATGCAGAGGCAGCATGCCCAGAGTAATCCGGGTACTGCTGACCTGTACACGTAACGGCGGCGGAGCATGCAAACATATCTACCTCGGCGGAGCTGAAAAACTGCGTCCCGATATTGCATGACGACGTTATGAGTGACGACGTCCGTCTCAAGACATCCATCGACGTGGCCCGTATCCGTGCCGTTTCACGGATACTTCGAGACTATTTCAAGGATTTGTCCGGTATAATACGGCCGGGTCTGCATATAGCCGCGGTGGTTGATACGTTCCTCGCGGCCCTTGCGAAACACGGGGCCCGGTCCGCGGTACAGGGTTTCAACAATTTCCCGGCCCCTGTCTGCATTTCCATAAATCATGTAGCGGCGCACGGTATTCCCGGCGGCCAGGTGCTCCGGGACGGCGATATCGTTTCCGTGGATACGGCGGTGGTAAAGAACGGCTGGTACAGCGATGCCGCGTGGACCTATATTGCCGGAGAGGGCGATACCACGAAGAAACGACTTCTAAAAGCGGCTTGGCAGGCCGCACGGGCAGGAGTCCTGCAGGCAAAGGCATTGAACCGGATTGGTGACATCGGAGCAGCGGTGGAGGAACGGGCCGCCGCGTACGGCTGCACCGTCTTGGAAGGTTTTACCGGACACGGTACGGGATTTGATTTGCATGAAGCGCCGAATGTACCGTTTTTCGGAGAAAAGGGAACGGGGCAGCCGATTGTTCCGGGCATGGTACTTACCGTGGAACCGATTGTCGCGCTGGGCAAAGGAAGGGTGAAAACCCTTCGGGACAACTGGACGATTGTAACGGCGGGGGGTGAATTAACGGCACATTTCGAACATACGGTCGCGGTTTTCGGTACGCACACCGAAGTTCTGACACTCGAACCGGAACTGCTCGGTACATATCCCGAATATCCGCCTTACTGAGAAAGATCTTGACGAAAATGCGGAAAAGCTGTATGGTGTTGCTCATTGAAATTGACGCCATCTTAGCTCAGCTGGCCAGAGCACGTGACTTGTAATCTCGGGGTCGTCGGTTCGAATCCGACAGATGGCTGCTATACCAGGGGAGGTTCCCGAGTGGTCAAAGGGGGCAGACTGTAAATCTGTTGGCTCAGCCTTCGAAGGTTCAAATCCTTCTCTCCCCAGAGGACAGTCAGTACCGCCGCGGAAAGCGGCGGTACCTTTTTATTAAGCGACCGGCCGGAAAAATATTTGGAAACGGATACTGCACCCTTCTATCAAAACGGACTCCGATTCATCTGTACCCGGTGTTCTAACTGCTGCAGGCACGATCCCGGATATGTTTTCCTTTCACAGCAGGATGTTGACCGACTCGCGGGATATTTTCGAATGACCGGTGACGATTTTATCAGTACCTACTGCCGGAAAATTAATTTCAATACCATTATCAGGATCAGTCTTATTGAAAAAACAAACTTTGACTGCATTTTTTGGTCGGAAGGAACGTGCATGGTATACAAATACAGGCCTCTGCAGTGCAGAATGTATCCTTTCTGGCAGCAGAACTTGGTGAACAGGGCCGTTTGGGACAGTCTTGCACAGGATTGTCCGGGTATTAACCAAGGGAAAAAACACACATATCGGGAAATACAAAAAATTCTCCGTCGCCGCGAATTTGAACCGTTTTTGTCTTGAAAAACTGTACGAATAGACTACAATAGCTAGTATGCATATAACATTCTGGGGCGTTCGGGGTTCGGTCCCTACGCCGATCAGTTCGGACCAAATACAGAGCAGGATCGCGGCGGCCATAGAGCGGGCAACACCGAAAGATCTCGTTAACGAAGATTCGCGGGAAGCATTTTTGGCAAAACTTCCCCCTTACATTATGAAGACCGCGGGGGGCAATACAACCTGTATCGAGGTTGTGCTGAATGACGGAACATGTATTATTTTCGACTGCGGTACGGGCATTCGTGAATTGGCCGCCCGGCGTACGAAACGGAACGATTTCATACGGGACTATTATATTTTCTTTACCCACTTCCACTGGGACCATCTCCAGGGTCTTCCGTTTTTTTCCCCTCCTGCCTACCATCCGGACTGCGGCGTGTTCTTTCACAGTCCGGTAAAAGGGTTCGAGCGGTATTTGAGGGACCAGATGCGCTTACCGTATTTCCCCGTTACGATGGAAGCGATGAGCGCGAAAAAGAAGTTCATTGAACTCGATGAACAGCCCCTCACGTTTGGAGACGCCGAGATCTCCTGGCGTAAAATGAAGCATCCCGGGGGGTGTTACGCATATAAAATAAAAGATCGGGGGGGGCAATTTATTTTTTCGACCGATACGGAGCTGACGGAAGACGATTTTGTTCGAAACAGTGAAAATAAACGGTTTTTTGAAAATGTCGACGCCCTTGTTCTGGACAGTCAATACACCCTGGATGAGGCCTTGGAAAAGTACGACTGGGGACATTCATCCTACAGTCTCGCCGTCGATTTTGCCGCGGAATGGGGAATCAAGAAATTGTTTTTGTTTCATCACGAACCGATGTATGACGATAAAAAAATATTCAGTATTTTAAAATCCGCCGGATGGTACCTCAAGCATCTCGAGAGTAAAGGGGTTGAAATACATCTTGCAATCGAAGGCTACGAACTAACTATATAACCTATGGAACTGACAAACCGGGAAATAGTCGGCTTATACTTGCTGCTGACGGATAACACGGAAAAACTAGACATCGACATGATGAAGCTCGAAAACAGACTCGGTAACTATCTGTATGACAAAATGTCCATACAGGAACTGGAAAAACTGCATGCTTTATACAAGCAGGGAATTGATGTTTTAGAATAAGAGCGTTATCTTTTACCGTAAGGAATAACCATGAAAAGAATATGTTTCGTATTGATGATTATGTTGTTTCCGGTGACGGTGTTTGCGCAGTATACACCTGTAAACGGCGGGGAAAATATCGCGGATTTCCTGAGTCCGTCCTTTCTTGCCGAAGGAGCCTCCGTAACCTCCATGGAATCTCCCTCGGGGGACCTGCTCAATCCGGCGGTTTCCGGACTGAAGCAGCGGACGGTGCTGGACCTAAGTTACCTTGCACTGCTGAATTTCGATTCATCCTCTCCAAGCTACGGATACAGAGGGCACGCTGCCAATCTGGGGACCACTATACCCTCAAAATACGGAGTATTTAACCTTTCCGGACATTTCCTTCACGCGCCTTACGAAAACGTCAATTTGGGGACCCTCGGGGGTGTCGATTTTTCCTTTGCAAAAGACCTGTTTCCCAATTTCCTCATCGGCGCGGGAGTCCACACCGTTTTCGGTTATAACACATCCTTTGACTGGGGACTTTCACTTAATCTGGGATTTCTGCATCTTCCCGGAGATATTGGTTTTATGAAAGATTTTGCGTGGGGTTTCGCCATGCAGGGGATGGGAAAGTGGTTTGCGCCGATAGACGGTTATTCCGGATATCCGGCTCCCTTTACGCCGGTCATTGGCGCGCGGTTCTCTCTTGTCAAAACTGAAAATATTAACTGGGGATGGAACCTCGATGTCGGTTTTCCTTCGTTTCAGAATATGGATATTACCGTGGGTACATCGGTACGGATTGCCGAGGCCATTACCCTTTCTCTAACGGGACATTACGATATTGTCGAACTGACGGACCCTTCCGTTTCGGCCCGGAGTTTTATTCCCGGTTTTGGAATAGCCGTTCACTTTACCACGAATATCAAGGAGGAAGCGGATTTCTTCAGCAGCCGAGGCTGGAATAAAAATGATGTAAAAATACAAGCCGCAGCAGCTCCACTTCAGGGAGAAGTATGGGCAGTCGGGGCGGGTGTAAATATTCCTTTCGGCCTCGTGGACGCGGAAGGACCGGTAATAACGGTGGAATATCCCGAAAAACAATATATTTCTCCGAACCACGACGGCAAAGAGGACACGCTGCTTTTGCCGATTACAATGGAAGAGAAACGGTACATCAAAGGATATTCCGTTCAGATATACAACGAAAATGACGAATTGGTCCGGGAAATAAAAAACAAAGAGAAACGCCCTGAAAATATCGATTTTAAAAACATTATCGACCGGTTGACCTACGTAAAAAGCGGTATCGAAGTGCCCGGGGAAATTCGGTGGGACGGCAAAACGGAATCCGGCTCGATGGCCCCGGACGGTGAATACTATTTCAAAGTCGAAGCATGGGACGATAACGACAATGTTACCCGCAGCGCCCCGCGGCAGTTTATCGTCGATTCCACACAGCCTGAAATCGAAATAGAGGTCGAAGAGGAGAGTAAAATTTTCTCACCGAACGGGGACGGACTAAAAGATACGATAACACTGGCGCAAAACGGTTCCTCGGAAGACGAATGGGAAGGCGCCATAAAGACGGTAAGCGGAGAAACGGTAAAAACATTTTCCTGGGAAGGCAGCCCCGAGCCTGAACTGGTCTGGGACGGACGGAATGACGAGGGGACCCTGGTGCCGGACGGGGTGTATGTATACACAATTTCCAGTACCGACCGGGCGGGGAACAGCGGCAGCGGTAAAATTGAAAACATTATCATCAATACTCAATCCACTCCGATCTCTCTTGCCATCGACAAATCCGTTTTTGCTCCGGGAGTTACGAACACCATGGAAAACAGCGATGTTCTGTATATTACCCCCAACATACCGGTGCAAAAGGGCCTTGTTTCGTGGAAATTGGAAATACGGAATACCTCAGGCTCACTCGAGCGGACATTTTCAGGAGACGGGGAAGTACCTGATGAAATCGAATTTGACGGAAGAAAAGACGCGGGGGGATACATATCCGAGGGCAGCTATTACGGGTATCTTCAGGTTAGGTATGAAAACGGCAATTTACCGGACAGCAGGTCTCCCGTTTTTTCCGTTGACGTTACGCAACCCTTCGCTTCGGTAACGGCGGCATACCGGATTTTTTCTCCCAACGGCGATGGGAATAAAGACCAAATTTCATTTCTCCAGGACACAAGCAGAGAAAAAATCTGGTTGGGAAATATATACGGAGAAGACGGTGAAAAAGTTAAAACGTTTACCTGGGTTGACAGGGCGGACACCAAAATAAGCTGGGACGGATACACCTCCGAGGGAACACTTGCTCCCGACGGTACATATATCTACATACTCGAAGCGGTTGATGAAGCCGGCAACAAAGGAAATTCCCCGCCTCTTGAATTTACACTCGATACCGAAGATACGCCTGTCCTGCTAACGGCATCGGAAGAGGCATTTTCGCCGAACGGCGACGGCATAAAAGACCGTATCGAACTGGTGCCGCAAATAAAAGAACCGGAAGGTATACAAAACTACCGTGTGGAAATTCTCGATGAAACAAATGCCGCCGTTAAAACCTTTACAGGCCGCGGTATTGTTCCCGACAGCATTCCGTGGGACGGCTTCGGCGATGACGGTTCCCCCGTTGACGACGGCGGATATTACGCGAAGCTGCGGGTGGACTACGTGAAGGGCAACGTATCGGAAGCGCAAACCCGCGGCTTTACGGTGGATACTTTATTCCCTGACATTGAAGCGTCAATTGATTACATGCTGTTTTCACCCGACGGCGACGGGCTGAAGGACGCGGTCACGGTGGAGCATCAGGGCAGTTACGAGGAGTTTTGGGACGCTCGAATACTCAACAGCGATGAAGAGACAATTGTTGAAAAACGGTGGCATGGAACACCGGAAACATTAGTCTGGAAAGGGACCGATGAAGCGGGAAACATTGTTCCCGACGGAACATACACCTACTTTATTTGGTCTGAAGACAGGGCCGGCAACCGGAGTGAATTTGAAATTGAAGGCATCAGCATCGATACGCGGCAGACGGGTATTTTTTGTACCGCCGACAAGAACGGGTTTTCACCGAACGGAGACGGTGTTGTCGACACAATTACCTTTACCACGCTCGTCAATTTGACGGAGGGTATACAGAAATGGGACCTGGAACTGATACATGAAAGCGGTTCGGTTGAAAAGGTTTTTACCGGGGGTTCCGCACCGCCGTCGGCAATTGTATGGGACGGAAAAGGAGACAGCGGAGAAATCCGGGAAGGAAACTATACCGCTCAATTTACCGTAATTTACAAGAAAGGCAATGCCCCTAGCGTTGAACTATCGGAATATACCCTGGACATTTCTCCGCCGGAAGCTGCTATTA
>CAZSGZ010000121.1:4154-10163 GCA_964606455.1 uncultured Spirochaetales bacterium | reverse complement strand
CTATCAGTTCGACTTCCGGCAATTCAAACTCCATCATTTCCCTCGATTTCGAATGGGGTACCGATATCGATGTCAAGCTTCCCGAGATCCGGGAGAAGATCAACAATGTTTCCGACCGGCTGCCTGACGGAATAGACGGCGTTCCGACGATGCTGAAAATAACCCCCGATATCCTCCCAATCCTGACGATAAGCGTTCAAAGCAGAATAGACAAGAAGGCACTGTCCGATTTCACGGAAGAATCTGTCGTTCCCTCTCTCTCCCGGATTGCCGGTGTTGCCTCGGTAAACCTGCAGGGCGGCATCGAAACGCAGGTGAAAATCGTCCTTCGTCTGCCGCAGCTCGATGCAAAAGGGGTATCGGTTCTCGATGTGTTCAGGCAGATTGAATACGGGAATGTCAGTTTTCCCGCGGGGTCGGTCCAATTTCGCGGCAGGGAGCTTACCGTGCGTACCGCCGGAGAGTTCAGCTCCATCGATGAAATAGAAAACGTTGTCGTCGGATTCAAAGACAATACCTACATCCGTTTAAAGGACATCGCCGACATATCCATCACCCCGAAAGATCCCGATGGATATACGGTTTCGGAGGGAGAGGAATTTATCGTTATCGACATTATTAAACAGCAGGGGGAAGACACGAAGGCCATTATCACCGAAGCCTATGAAATTCTCGATACAATCGAAAAGGAACATCACGGCAGCATTGAGTTTGTACCCATTGCCGATCAGGGCATCGATATAAGCCGGGCCATCAACTCGGTAAAAAGCGCGGCAATCCTCGGTGGGGTCCTGGCAGTGCTTATTCTTTTTTTCTTTCTTAGAAACATCCGGACGACCCTCATCATCGCAATCTCCATCCCCATCTCCATATTGATTGCCTTCAGCGCTATGCGTCTTAAGGGTCAGTCCCTCAACATCATGACCTTAGGCGGCCTAACCGTAGGTATCGGCATGATCGTAGACAGTTCCATCGTCGTCTTAGAAAACATTTATAAAAAATTCCGCCAAACAGGAGACAGGGTCCATGCCGCGTCAGTCGGAACTGCCGAGGTGGGCGGTGCCATTATCGCTTCCACCACGACATCTCTCTGCGTTTTTTTACCCCTGCTTTTTGTGGAGAGCTACGCCGGAATGATCCTTAAAGATGTTTCATGGACAATTATTTATGCCCTTGCCGCGGCAATGTTGGTTGCGATATTTGTCGTACCCTTCCTTTCATCCCTTGTATTAAAAAAACCGTTCTCCGGAAAAATAAAAGGGATTACGATCCTAAACAACGGAATTGAGAATGGCTTTTCCAAACTAGAATCGGGATACCGCAATGCCCTTAAATGGTCCCTCGGGAACCGGTTTTTTATTCTAATATTCGCCTTAGGCGTGCTGGCGATGAGCATTCTCGCTTTCGAGTTTGTCGGCTTTGAATTCGTACCGCAGCTCGACATGAACGAAATTGAAATCAACATCGAAACCCCGGAAGGCTATACACTCGAAGAAACGAAAGAAAAGGTCAACCGCGTTGAAAGTATGATACGCAAATTAGTACCGGAACTGGACACCATGCTGTTTTACGTCGGGCAGAGCGATTCCTTCGGCTTGGTCCATTCTTCGAACCAAGCCTTCGGACGGCTCCGCCTAATCAGTTCCAAAGAAAGAGAGCGGGATGTCTTTACGATAATCGATCTGCTGCAAAGAGAATTCGACACGCAGGTGCCGGATATAAGCGCACTTGTCATAAACGGAGGGTTAGGGGCATTGTCCACTCAAGTCACGGGAGGGGAAGGTTTTAAAATAGAAGTATACGGCAACAAAATGGACGATGTAATCGCCGCGGCGAAGACGGTGGAAGCAATCATGAAGCAAGACCCGAATACCGTTCGGACGGAAATAAACACCTCTTTTGATAAGCAGGAAATCGTCTCCGATTTGGCCCTCGATTATATGGGAAATCTAGGTCTTACTCCGTATGAAGCCGCGGTGAGCTCCCGGATCATATTCAACGGCATGACTGCGGGTAAATACAGGGCCGGAGGCAACAACTATGATATTTTTCTCAAGTCCGATCTGGCGGGAGAAAAGATCAGCGAGGACGTGCTCAATACGCTTACCCTCAAATCCCAAGGCGGAAAACTCATCTCCTTCGCGAACTTTGCCGACATGAAAGTCCAGCCTTCCGTTTCCGCGATACATCACGAAAACAAGATGAAGTCCATTATCGTAACGGCATATCTTCGTACGAACGATGTACGGGAAATGAGTTCACGCATCACCCGGCGGATCGATGAAATCATCCTGCCAGTCGGGGTCAGCTATCAGGTATCCGGAAGTGCCGCCGAAATGATGGAATCATTTAAAACGCTGCTCTTTGCCATGGGGATTGCCGTTTTTCTCGTCTATACGGTCATGGTTATTCAGTTTGAACGGTTTACCCAGCCGCTGATCGTGATGGCGTCTATCCCGTTTACCGTTATCGGGGTCACCGCGGGACTGCTGCTATTCGGGTCTACCCTCTCCATTGTTTCGTTTTTAGGGGTGATCGCTTTGTCCGGGATCGTAGTCAACAACGCTATCGTTCTTATCGACTACATCAACCTTCTCCGGAGGAGCGAGAAAAAAGATCTTATTGAAGCAATACTCGACGGAGGAAGCAGCAGACTCAAACCGATCCTTATGACAACACTCACCACCATTTTAGGAGTTCTCCCAATGGCTTTAGGGCTCGGGGAAGGCGCCGGAATGTATGCCCCACTCGGACAGGCCATTGCCGGCGGTCTATTGACATCGACCTTAATTACCCTCTTTCTCGTACCGGTTCTGTACTACATTCTGGAATCAGCTTCATTGAGACGGCAGAGAAAGAGGAAAACAGATAACATACCTATTCAAGGAGGCGTGGAATATGCCGAATAACGATAATAATGGGGAAGCGAGGCTTCTTTTATTTCTTGCAGGCGCGGCCTTAAGTCTATTGATCATGGGCTTAGGTATTTCCTGTTCCACCGTTTTTACCGCATCCATTTCGGGATCGACTATCGATAAGGAATCCTGGGAGGAGGACGAGCAGGAAATAGGGATCGGAGATGTTGAAGTATTTCTCTATAACGATGAGAAAGACTGGACCGAAGACTATACGAGATGGACCGAGGAAGGTATTCGTCCGGATACCGTGGAGGAGGATGAAGACCCTAATTTTTTTCTTTCCACCATAACCGGCGCGGACGGGGCGTTTACCTTCAGCGGCATCATTTGGAACCGGTTTTTCCCGACCTACGGAAAATCGGGAGACCGGGTGGAGGTCTACTTCCTGTTTCATAACCGGGATTACGGAATATCGAAAAACCCCTCCCCGGTGTACATCGTATCCGACGTTACCAATCAGCTTACTCCTTTCAAGCTGGAACGGATTACCAACCCCGCAACGATAGAGGGAACGGTAATAAACAGCAATACCGGCGAGGGCGTAGGCGCCGTCAATATCAGCATCTTCGTTGCCGACACCCTCGACCCGGCGGAATATCCAGAGGAGCCGGACTATCAGACGACCAGCGGGCCCGAGGGGGAATACACCCAGACCTTCTCCTTTCCGAAGGCCTTAGGCGATTCGGGAAAAGTAAAGGTTACCGCGGCGCGGAACGGCTTTAACTGCGAAAACTACGACGGCGACGGCACCCCCGCCGGGGACTACCTTGAAACCGGCCTGATCGAAAAAGACACCACCTACACCGCCGCGGACATCGAAATAAAACAAACCGAGTTTTCCGAAACGCTGGAGGGGCGCATCTCAGACGATCTATCGAATGAAGACCTCTATACCAACGGAGTTGAAATTACCCTTTCCTATACGGACCCTGATACCGGTGATTCAGTAACAAAAGTAACATACTCTCAAAATCGACCTGTTGGCGATACATCAGTGGAAAAGGGATATTTCATTTTCACCAACCTGCAGTGGAATGACAGCGATTACACAACGGACAACAGTGAGGTCACCGTCACTCTTTCCTACAGCCTTGCTGGCACCCCCCTGGGAACAGCGTCACCAACATCCTATGAACTAAAGGCAAATGAGCAGAATTATGTCGCTGTTGAATATTAAAACAGTTATTGCTTTACACTTGTTCTTTGCGGCCTTTACAGCGGCAATCACAGCCGTAGAGCCGGGAGCCGTGGCCCCCTCCTCCGGCGGGGTCCGCGCTCTCCCCGGCACAAGAAGCGGCCCCGTTCCGCCTTATACCGTCGATGATCTGACACGGGCAGCTGTCCAAAACAACCGGGACTTGAAACAGCTTGCCATAGAGGAAGAAAAAACGTCGGTGGACCTGCGCTCGGCAAAGGCAGCCCGCTTTCCGACTATCGGCGGGCAGATACGCTTAAGTCATATTGCAAACCCCATCGACCCCATTAGCGTAACCGCCGGGGAATTCGGCGCATACCCGGTTGCCGGACAGGAGGACATCCTTTTACCGCCGCAGGACATGCGGATATACGAAGGAATGGAATCGACCATGTACGAATTCGCGGTTTCCCTGGAGCAGCCGGTATTCACCTGGGGAAAAATACGGAACTCCATCTCCCTCTATCAACAGGTACTTTCGACACGCCGGCTCAACATTGAAAAAAAACGGCAGGAATTAGCTGCAACGCTCCGGGTCTACGTCTACTCCCTCTATTTTATCCGTGAGATGGAGGACCTCCTGGAACGGCAGCGGGAACTTGCGGACCGTCTCGTATATATATCGGAGCAGGCTTATGACAACGGGTTCATCCTCTACTCGGACCTGCTCGAAGCGCGGATCCGGGCAAAAAAAATCAACCTGGCGGAAAACCAGCTGAAACAGCAGAAGGAGCAGGCACTGCTTGATGTTAAACATACCACCCTTCTCGATGACGCGAATTACCATACCATCGACTTTTCCGGCATCGATACCGAGGTAGACGGCTACATCCTTCCGGACAAAAATGCCCTCCTAGGGCGTGCATATACTGAAAATACGGACCTCAAACTGTTAGGGGCTCTGAAAAATGTCGCGGATTACAAACTGGACATTGCCGAAGGGAAAAGTTATCTAAAGCCGGACATCGGCTTCCGCTTCGAGCTGTCCTACGGAGGGCCCCGCTTTCCCTTTATCGAGCCGGACTGGTACGGACAGGATGATTACAACCTCATTTCCACCCTGGCATTTACGGCAACGTTTTTCGACGGGGGGAAACTCAAGTCGGAGATCATCATGAAGGAAACGGAAGTAAAGGCCTCACACTACAATTTGGAACAGGGAAAACAGCAAATCGAAAAGTTCATTTCAGAAACGCTGTTACAACTCGACCTGCACCGGAGCAACATCGAATACTACCGCTTAAAAATAGACAACGCCCGGGAGCAGGCAGCAATGGAAAAAACCCGCTACGATGCCGGCTCGGGGCAGGAATCGGACTATCTGCAGGCGGTAATCGAAGAATATTCGGACCGCATTACCCTGCAGCAGGAGAAAATTCATTTTTTTACCAGCTACTTCACCCTGCTGAACGTGGTCTACGGGGAATAAGGAATGAAAGAAGCTGCTTACCGGCAGCAACAGTGAAGGCCCGGCTCGCGGAAATGAGTCTCGAATCCTTTGAAGATTATTTTTACAAGGTTAACTGCATTGACTACGCAAAGCTCTCCGCCGCCATGGACCGGCTGGCCGTGATGATGAATGAAACTGACGCCGTCAGAATCACCGGACCGGGGACGGAGCTTATATTCTCAACGACGGTAAACTCGTCCGCAAAGACGGTATCTTTGTCGACACTGCTCTGAAAGATTTGAATCCGGCATAATTGCTGATAAACATACTGTTTTGTTATACACTTGATAGTAGCAAGGTGAAACAGGAGGCTTCCAATGAAGAAAATATTACTTGTACTATTAATTCTTGTGCTGCCGGCGGCGGTATTCGCTGAATTCCGGATCGGTCCGACGGCGTTTATGAATTTCCCGCTGATGCAGGACAGTGAATACAATGTGCCCGAA
>CAZSGZ010000121.1:0-4054 GCA_964606455.1 uncultured Spirochaetales bacterium | reverse complement strand
AAAACCCAGGGTCTGCTGGGTTTTGCCGTATTATTTAAACTCTAGCTGTCAGCAGGCGTCCGGCATCACCTGCCGGGCGCCGGGATTCCCGTACAAAAACTGATAAAATTTTCCAACCAAAGCTCCGTTTCCACGTATAATGTAGTAGATGAAGTTTGAAGATATATGGACGGAATATTACAAGCGGCTCTGCGTGTTCTGTATGCAGAGCTACGGTTTTTCCGAAGAGGACACGGCTGATCTGGTCCAGGAAATCCTCCTGAAGGTGTATGAAAAACGGGGCGGTTATTCAAAAAAGTACGCCTTCAGTACCTGGGTATTCACGATTGCAAGAAACAGCTGCATCGATTTTCTTCGGAAGAATAGATCAAGGCTGACACATGAATGCGCGGATACCGATGATTCCGAGGCAGTGATTCTTCAGTTTCCCGACGGTAAACACCCGGCACCGGAGCAGGAACTTCTGGACAATGAACTTCGGGGCGCAATCGGCAGATTTATAGAACTGCTTCCGACGGATGACCGGGAACTCGTCTATTTGAGAATGTATGAGGGCATGTCCTACCGGGAAATATCCGGTGTTACCGGGAAACCGGAAGGAACGGTTAAGTATCGTTTTTTCAACATTCGAAAACAGCTTCAAACATATCTGGAGGACACATATGAGCGGGAAGAAACCTGCAATTAGCGAAATAGACGACGCGGTAAAACTGTATTTTCAGGAAAAGATAGATGCGGTCGTTCCTGCTCCGCCCCCCTCTCTTGCCGGAGGTGACGCAAAAAGGTCCGCGGCATTGAGGACCGCATTACCGAGAGCTGCCGCGGCTGTCCTCCTTGTCGCCTGCGGGGCGTTCCTTTTCATTCGGCCGGTGAAACAGAATACTCTCGCGGAAAGAATCAGCTACGCGGCTGAAGAAAGCGATCTGGAGAAAAAAGTAGTGTCCGGACTGCAGCGGTCCGGACGGTTTATATCAAACAGTCTTGAAATAAGAAAACAAGGAGTTAACCAATGAGAAAGATGTATGTAGTCGGAGCGGTGTTGTTCATCGCGATGATAGTCGGAGCCATTATAACCTCGGGCGGCAGAATGGTGGCTTACCTCAACATTCCAAGCTTCATCATGGTAGCGGCCCCTACCTTCGTCCTTCTTTTGATGAATTTCAGTGTGCGGGAAATGGGGCGCAGTTTCGCGGCGGGGTTTAAAAAGGAAGCAGCGAACCTCGACGACCTGAAGAAGGGGTTTATCTTCTTCCAATCCATGCAGTTCTATTTAATCCTTTCCGGAATTCTCGGCACCTTGGTTGGTGCGATAGCAATGCTCTCGAGTCTACGGGATTCAAGCAGAATCGGATGGGGTGCCGCGTTGGCGCTTATTACGATGCTGTATGGAATAATTTTTTTCATGCTTGTTGCCCTTCCCTTTAAAACGGGAATTAAAAAGCGGATCATCGAGGCCGGCGCAAAGGTGCCCGACTCACACTAAGCAGGTTACGTATCACGGCCGCCGCTGCTCCGCGGCGGCGTTTTTGTCTGCCCTCTGTCTAATAAAACCCTTCAAAATCGAAAATAAATTCACCGCCGCCGTTTTTCAAATCGAACCCGTAGGCAAGACGTATCAGCATGCCGGGGGAGAACAAAGGAAAGAGCAGTACGCTAAATCCCGTGGTATATTCAATACATTCCGGAGAAAGGGCTGCATAAAAAGGCTTTACAAAACCGGTATCGAAAAATATACCGGGCTGGAACTCCACCACCTTCTTAATTGTAAACAACCGGACGGCAATATCGGCATTGAGGTATCCGCCGGCATCTCCCCACAGGGTATTGTCGATAACACCGCGCAGTTCTTCGCCGGCCCCTGTCCGCTCGAGTCCGTTCCAGTAAAACCCGCTCAGCCTGCCGCTGAAACCGACGGGACCGGCAGCGGCAAAACCGGAAACAGACGGCTGCAGCTTGTTGACCCACCTTCCGGTTACCGGGGTATAGCTTACACCGTGCATCAGTTCCCCGAGAATTCCCTTCCTGAAGTTGACCGTCCAGTCGACCGTATTCACCCCGACGGCATGTTCGTATGTCAGTGTTGCCCCCTGCGGTTTAAGCGATTCACCGGGTATTCCCGCTTCAATGCGGTAATCGAACCGGTATTCAAATGAAGGAAAAAAGGAATAATACAAATATTCGAAAAAAGGAAGGGACGCGCCGATTCCCGCTGCAAGGGTTTTCGTATTGAAACGCACCTCCGCTTCATCACCCTGCTCTTTCGCCTGTTCCAGATATTCGTACCGTCCGGCAACCTTCCAGGGGACCCGGCCGATGCGGATGTCTTCGGCAAACGTTTCCACCCGGAACATCTGCCGGTTCAGTTCACACCTCGCTTTGAATGAACTGAGGGTGCCGAAAATATTGGTATCGTAAATAACGCCTAAAAACGTGTGCCCCGCGCTGGAGTTGTACTTGTACATCGGCACGGGGTAGAAGGTCCAGCCGTCGGTTATCGTTACGGCAATAAAAACGAGCCTGCCGCCGGCGGCGACCTCCTGGACCGTGTAATCAAAACTGTAATCTTTAATTACACGAAGGTTCCGCAGAAGCCGTTCTTTTTCCCGAAGATATTCGTGCAGGGATGCTTCGGAATCGAACGTCTCGCCGCTGCGAAGGTCCAGATAGCGGCGGACTGCATTTTCATTCGTATGCCCGATAACCGATATTACCGCCTGCTGAAGAATAAATTGCTCCCCCCAGGCGCCGGGGAGAGCAATTACAAGAAGGAAACTAGAAAAAAGCAGTACCTTTCCGTTTTGACCTGTCACAGCCCCCTATTTTAACCGAAGTCCGCCGCTTATGATAAGGGCCGTAAGGTTGTTGCTCGTATACTGTTCCACCCCTTTCGTCCAGAAGGTTGTGTCGTACGCGGAAGTTCCCGTTGCACCCCCGCCTAAAATACGGACCGAAAGGAACACATCCGCAGCGGGATTTACCTCCGTCCCTCCCCGAAGGGCCGCGTCATAAACCCATCCGGTAAAAGGGAAATCGGCGCCGTTGAATATCGCCGATGAAGCGTAAAAACCGTCCGCCTCGAGGCCGATAAAATAGCCCGTGGGTGCCCGGTATTGTGCTTTCAGTTTGATAATCGGGACGGGACCTACGTTCTGATTGATTGTAAGACCGCTGCCGTCGATACTCTCGAATACGATGGAAGCGTTCCTAAGCTGCAGGGAAAGGCCCGCACCGACATCGAAACGCTCCGTTTTAACGAAGGAAAACAGATAACTCAAGCGCCAGAAATCAAAACCGTACTTTAAATCCAGGGCCGTACCCGCAGGAAAAACAACATCATCAACCCGAATACCCGCGGTCAAGCCCGCCGGGACCCTGGTTTGCGTTTCCAGAGTCAGGGGCTGATACAGCAGGGTAACCGTGTGCCGGTCCGCCATTACCGCGTCAATCGAATAGCGCTGGAACAGGAAAAGAATTTCCTGCCCGCCGTTGTTGACATAGTCGAATACATATCCGTTCGCGCCAAACTGCAGGGTGTGGTACAGGACCTTTGTAAACCCGAGTTCCGCGTTCGGTACAATTTTTAGAAAAGCATCGTCGTCATTAAAGCTGTCAACCGAAAAGGCAAAAACCGGTACTAGCAGCAGGACCGCCGCAAACATTAATGTAAATTTTTTCATTTTTTTCTCCTCATTTTATGTGCTATGAATATAGTAATAAATATATGTAAAGTCAAAATAAAATATTCATGTACCAATCGGAACATATTTTCAAAATAATTCGAACATGGTAGGATATTGCAACAAGTCTAGGAAGGAAGGTGGGGCACAATGATATTGCTTATCGGATATACCGTTATTTTGCTTACAATCGGGATAATCGACTTTAAAAAAGTAAAAGACTTCAACGAATATGTTCTCGCCGGCAGGAGACAAAACCGGCTCCTCGTTACCGTTTCTCTCGTTGCCTCTATGATCGGCAGCGGTTCGACAATCGGCATGGCAAACAATGCCTTCCGGGTCGGGTTCCCGGCATTCTGGTTTCTCGCCGTCGGGGG
>CAZSGZ010000120.1:0-10303 GCA_964606455.1 uncultured Spirochaetales bacterium | reverse complement strand
ACCATACTCAAGAAGCCGGACGCGATATTCCCGATTGCGCCGGGGATATAAAACGGGCTTACCCGCCGGCCGCCTTTTTCTATCAGCGCCTTTGAATTATCATGCTGCACTTTCACGCCGCCCATGCCGCAGCCGATGCACATACCGATCCGCCTCGGGTCCTTCTCGATATCGAGGCCGGACTGCTCCAAGGCCTCTTGCATCCCCGCCGCCGCGAAATGGACGAAGCGGTCCAGGCGTTTTGCGGTCCGCAGGGAATCCTCCGGATAGACGGTTTTAAAATCAAAATCCCGTACTTCCCCGGCCACTTTCGCCGCGCACTCGGAAGGGTCGAAATAGGTAATCGGACCGATCCCGCTTTTTCCCGCCAGGACCTTTTCCCACGATTCTTTTACATTATTTCCCAGGGGATTTACCGTCCCCATCCCGGTTATAACTACACGTTTTTCCGTACTCATTTTTCCTCCATATCAGAGTACAGTACATATCAAAAAATACAAAAAAATTCTATACTGTTGCGTATGCGCGGAAACTTATTATTGGCAGGTTTGGCTATATGCATACTGACGTTTACCGGTTTTCAGGCTTCGGCTGAAAACCCGCCGGAGGCAGAGCAGATGATCAATCCCTGCCTCGACTATAATGCATTCCCTCCCGGCGCCGTACCGAAGGAATATCTCGGTAAAAACGTAACCATAACCGGAAAGACCTCCGACGTTATCTGGCAGCATATGTTCCGCGGTCCGGGAGACAAACCCTACATACAGGAATGCTACATCGATCCCGACGAAAAATACGGGTACATCCCCCAGTTAGTGGGCTATAACATCGGTACCGTACCCTTCGACTGGTCCCTCTACGAGGGCGAGCACCTCCGTTTCTACGGCAGTTTCGGCATCGTAAAGGGCAGCTCCAAACGGCCGGGGAGCAAGGTGGATGAAACCTACAGTGAGCTGTATTTTGATATTGTAGACATCGAGATTCTGCCGGACTGAAGACGGACAATATATCCGGTTTATTCCGGTTTCTGTTTTTCCGCCAGGGCCACTTGGTTCCGGCCGTTCCTTTTCGCTTTGTAGAGGGCGTTATCGGCCCTGCAGATAATACCGGTCAGCGTCTCGTCTTCTTGAAACGCTGCAACCCCGAAACTGCAGGTAAGGGTTATGCCGGCGGGGAACCGATGCTCTTCCATTACCTGCCTGATCTTTTCCGCCATCATCCGGGCCTGTCCGGCCGTTGTCTCGGGACAGATAATCAAAAATTCTTCTCCGCCCCATCTGCCCGGCGTGTCAACGTGACGGGAATGCTCAAGTAATATCTTCCCGACTTCAGAGAGCACACCATCTCCAACCGGATGACCAAAATTGTCGTTAACGGACTTGAAATAGTCGATATCCATCAACAGCAGGGAAAAACCGCGGCCGTACCGCGCGGCACGGGCATACTCCTGCTCCAGCGCGGCATCGAGCTTGCCCCTGTTAAATAATCCGGTTAGCTTGTCGGTTATCGAGACACGCTCCAGCTCTTTTTCGGCTTTCACCCGGTCGGTTACTTCGATTGTATAGAGCACCGCGCCAATGACGCTGCCACCGGCATCGAGTACGGGATTCCCGTAGTTCTCAAAATACCGGACATACCCGTCGCAATCGGTCAATTCATCCAGGGAAACACCGCTCGACCCGTTTCTGAAAACCTCCTCATATTGTTTCTTTGCAGATTCTTTGTAATCCGGATCATCGATATAGCAGAGAATATCTTTCCCGAGCTCGATATCGGCGGCCCAGAACTGCTTCATCTTTTCCTTATGGGAATTATTGAAAAAAATATAGCGCATATCCGTGTCGACGGCCCAAATAAGGAGATTATCGGGGCTTTCCACCATGGATCGAAGAATTGATTCTGATATTGCATAGGTTCCGTTCATCTGTCTATATAGTATTTTTCGGTAAAATAGCGGTCAAGGATGACTGCAAATTCACGTATCAGCCGTTTCTCATCGATGGAGGCGCCGTACATGGTAATATGCTGCACAAAAGACTCAATAAAGGTGTGCAGCAGCACCGCCGCGGCCTCCGGGTCTTCAACTCCCGGCGCTTCTCCGCTCTGCAGTGACCGCTGAAGCTCTCCCGCCGCCTTTTTCTGCCACTCCCTGACAATCCGCTGCAGGTCCGGATCCTGATGATACATTGCGTACAGGTCCCGGTGGAGCTCCGGCGCATAATGGGCATCGATAATGGCCCGGAGCTGCCCTGCAAAATGTTCCCGCCTTCCCGGTGTTCCCGCCGGCGGAATGCTGTATTCAGGAATCCTGCCGAAGACCCTCGCCGAGTAGGCATTGAGAACTTCCAGATAAATACCCTTCTTGTCGGAAAAATACGCATATACGCTGCCCACGGCAACCCCCGCCGACGACGCAATCTCCTTGGTATTTGTTCCGTGAAAGCCATTTTTCCGGAACAGTTTCTCGGCGGACTGCAGAATCTGCTCTTTAGTTTCTCTGCTCCTCTTCTGCCGGGGAATGCGGATGTCGCCGTGGCCTTCTTCCATCGTGCCGTCCTTTTTCCCGTACCTTACCCTAATTTAACCGTCCCGTCAAATAAACTGAACTTTTTTTCATATTTATATCCGTTGCCGCTTGACAAAATGAACTATAGTTCATATTTTTACCATATAACGTGAACTTTATTTCATATTTTGGAGGACCAACCATGAACCACTATTTCAAAGCATATTTGCTGATGAATCCGGGCCTGCGGGGACTTATCGAATGGTCTCTTTTACTCGGCTCGGGGATCGCGGGACTGCTGCTGCCCGTGCCGAGGCTTCCCGGATTTCCCCTGACAGCTTTTCTCGGCGGGGCCCTGTTTCTCGGCGGTTTTATTTTTCATGCTATAGCGGAGCGCGGGCATCGGCAGGCGCACCAAAACGCGAAGCTCATCTCCCGCATTATCGACACCGGCATGTACGGAAAAATCCGGCATCCCCTGTACGTAAGCCTCATCATCATGAACATCGGTATCGGGGTCGGCTTCGGGGTGTACTGGACATTAGGCCTGGCTCTTGTATTTTCCGCACTCTATGTTTGTACGGCGGTGGAGGAGGAACACTTTCTGCTGCGGAGCTTCCGGGAGGAATACGGCGATTACACCCGAAGAGTTCCCTGGCGGATGCTCCCCGGCCTGTTTTAGGCCGTTTTTCATCAATTATTGCATCCACTCTGCATGAATGCTATCATCCTGTCATGGGGGTAGATCATGGCTGAAACACAAAAAGCGTGGCGCTGTACCGTCTGCGGCTACATTCACAAAGGCCCGGAACCGCCGGAGGTGTGTCCCATCTGCGGCGCCGGACGGGAGATGTTTGAACCGTATGAAGAACACGCAAAAACCGAAACGGCGGAACGGCCGGGCTCCTGGCGCTGTCTGAACTGCGAGTATATCCATGAAGGCAAAAACCCTCCGGATGTGTGTCCCGTCTGCGGCGCCCCGGCCGAGCGGTTCGAGCCCTACGGCAGTGCGCCGGGGCGGATTTCAGGGGCGGGTGAACGAGGGAAAATAGTTATCGCCGGGGCCGGGATCGCGGGTGTTTCCGCGGCGGAGGCTGCACGGAAAAACGCCCCGGAAGCGGAAATTATCCTGCTGTCAAAGGAACAGGAACCGCCCTATTACCGGCTGAACCTGACCCGCTACCTTGCCGGAGAGATCGATGAACAGAAACTCCCGCTGCACCCCGCGGAATGGTACCGGGACAATGCAGTCGAACTGATAAACGGAGCGGAGCTGGCCACCATCGATACGGAGAAGCGAACGGTGACACTCCGGGACGGCGATGACACGGCCTACGACCGGCTGGTTATAGCCGTCGGTTCCCACCCCTTTGTTCCCCCTTTTCCGGGGGCAAACCGGGAAAACGTGACCGTTCTCCGGACCAAGGCGGATGCCGATTTTATCCTTTCACGATGCAGCCGGCCGGTCCGGTGCGTGGTCATCGGCGGAGGCGTGCTGGGACTGGAGACCGCCGGCGGTCTTGCCCGCCGGGGGATGAACGTAACCCTTTTGGAGGGACACGGCTGGCTGATGCCGCGGCAGCTGAACGAAAACGCGGCGGCCTCCCTTGAACGGCACGCGGCGGCGGCAGGTATAACGATTCGAAAAAACGCGAAGACAAAAGAGCTTGTGGGCGACACCAGCGTCCGGGGTGTCGTTCTGGAAGACGAGACCATCCTGCCCGCCGACCTGGTTGTGGTAACCACCGGCGTGCGCTCCAACAGCTATGTGGCCCGCCTTTCCAACATCGACGTGAACAAGGGGATCGTTGTGAACAACAAGCTCATCTCCTCGGCACCGGACATCCTGGCCGCGGGCGACGTGGCCGAACACCAGGGCACCCTCTACGGTACCTGGGGCCCCTCCCAGTTCCAGGGGACCATTGCCGGAATTAATGCAGCCGGCGGCAGCGCCGACTTCGCCGGCATCCCCCGGTCGAACATGCTGAAGGTCTTAGGCTACGATATGTTCAGCATCGGCCGCATTACCCCGGAGGACGGAAGCTACCAGGTACTGGAATCGGCAGAGGACGGCAACTATCAGTTTTTCATGTTCCGGGACAGCCGCATGCTGGGATCTATCCTCTTAGGCGACACCTCCCTCTCAGCCGGTGTAAAAAACGCCATTGAAACAAAAACAGATTTCACCGAAGCACTGCAGCGGCGGCACGGCACCGCCCCGGTTCTGGACATGCTCCGGGGGATGTAGAGAGCGAGCGCTTCATACAGCAATAATTTCTTCCTTATAGTTTGTTCCTGCGGCTTCTCTGGCATCATTCTTGTTAAACTCAATGGCTTCCGTTAATGTCTGCAAAGTAATAATGCTCATTCCTATTGACTAGTACACATTTTGTGCATACATTTAACTATGGGATATCAATGGGATCCAAGGAAAGCTGCCCTTAATGAACAAAGAAGAATATAATTTTACAAACGCAAAGCAGGGGGCTGTAGTTAAACCTTCCCCAAATAAAACAAGGATTACTATCCGAATTGACACAGACATCCTAAACTGGTTCCGCGAACAGGTAAATCAACAGGGTGGCGGAAACTATCAAACCCTTATCAACGAAGCATTACGGGAACACAGGAACAGCAAGAACGGTGATTTGGAAAAGATTGTTCGAAAAGTAATACGGGAAGAACTGAAAGTAGTATCTAAATAAATTGAAGTTTTTTCGCACCTGTCCGCAAAATACATATTTCAGGAATGCTCATTCCTATTGTACCGACTTGATGTCCAGGATCGGTGTACCGTCGAGCATGTCGAGCCCCTTCACGTAGATGTTGCTGCCGTCCCGCTTTGTTACCGTAAGGACGGAAATGCCGATCGGATTCGGCCGGACCGGGGAGCGGGTGGTAAACACTCCCCGCGGCTTGTCCTGCCGGGGCGGGGTCACCCGGAGGCGCTCCTCCGTAAACGGGGGACTTTTATGAAACTGAAAGACCACGAGGATCTCCTGTCCCGCCTCGATTTCCAGCAGGCCCGGCAGGTACTGCTTGCCGATAATAAGCCGACCCTCGATATCGGAGATGGTGTAGAAGTTCGGCACGTCTTCGGCATCGGTGGAGACATAGCCGATGGGTTTCAGTTTGATGTCGTTGTTCTGCATAGTCGCTGTTATTCAAGCAAATCTTCAGCGGAAATAAACTCTTGATTCTCCTTATTCTCAATATGACCTTCAATAAATTGTATATCCTGTATGTCTTCATAAAGCTCATACATAGATTTTTTAAAGAGAGAAGATTTATCTTCATGAAAATAATCTGTTAAAAAATCAAGAATCTTTTCTTCATCTTTGTTTAAACGAACACTTACCACTGCCATTTCCTGTATACCTCCGATCTTTTAGTAATTGCATGGACATAAAAATCTTTGTCTTCAATTGTAAATACAGCCCTATACTTTCCTTTTCGTAAGCGATAATACTCTTTGGAAGAACTGGTTTTAAGTTGTTTGATATCAAACAGATTCAGGTCTTTCATCTGATCAAGAGATTGAAATACATGCGTAAAAAGTTTAACGACCTCCTTTGGAATAAGTCCCTTTTTTATGTCCTTTTTGATATCTTTGTCGTAGAAAACCACAACTACAATGTACTACATAATGCAAGAAAGTTCAAGGCAAACAAAGGAAAACACGGTGGATCGACCGTCCGGTTTTCCCGGGCAGATATGCCGGAGCTGAGGTTGTTGATGAAGAGGGAGAGCCTTTCGCAGTTGTACTTTCATCCGCACCGTCACCCGCCGTTACAGCTTTTTTTTGATAGTTCCTTGACCGTTAACTCCTTTGAATTCCAGCGTGTCAGGCGAGATAAGAGACTTTCCATGCTGCACACATAGCTTTGATATGAAATTACTCCTGCCTGGTATTCTGCTTCCCGCATTTTCAGCCTTTTGAAACTTCGCTTGAAATTGTTTCGCCCTATACGTATCAGTGACGGCCATATTCTTACCCCGAGAAAGCAAAGTCCGTGAAATGAAGTATTGATAAGAGTTGCCCGGGTGTTAAGTTTTAGCCCCAGTTCTGTACGCAGGAATTGCGTTATCCCCGGTAAAACCTGTTTTAAGGGCTGCTTGCTGGCGGGGAACAACATGAGGGGCTTATACAATAGATAACAGCCTGGTCATTACCCATTGACGAAATTTGGTCAATGGCCGTTGACGAAAAAGTTAAAACGTTTTACCCTCAAACTATGATAGATGAACTCGAAATTCATAATCAGTTCCGGGAATCGATTACCAGGTTTGAAAGCCACGATCCCCACCTGAAGAAGCTGAACAGCCTCAAATTCGTGTATGAATCGAAATTATTAGAGGAAAAGAACTTCCTCATACCCGGAATATATCTCATCTCCGGCGGGCGGCAAATTGGGAAAACAACGTTTTTAAAACAATTAATTCTGAAATGGCTTCGGGAAAAAACATTTCTGCCGGAGAATCTGTACTTTATTACCGGAGAGCTGATCGATACACATCATGTGCTTCGAAGAATCATTACAACATTTCACAAAGCGGAGCAGCGGCAGGCCCTCTTTATTGATGAAGTGAATTATATTCCCGACTGGGACAAAACTGTAAAGTTTATTGCCGATGCCGGGATGACGGAAAATATGTCCATTATTCTTACAGGGAGCGATAACCGGATAATAAAAACTTCAATGAAGCGCTTTGCCGGAAGGCGGGGAACGGCCGATCCGGTTGATTTCGAATTTTTTCCACTCAATTTTCTGGAAACTGCTTCACTGATACATCCCGAAAACAGAAAATCCTATGACATTATTTCCGGGGCTTCCTTTGAAGATGGCGCCGGTCTTTTTCAAAAACAGTATCAACACTTAAGCGAACTTTTTGCAAATTACTGTATCCACGGGGGGTTTCTTCCCTCTATCAACGCGTTTTATTCTTTTTCGGACATTCCGAAGGCGGTTTTTACCATCTATGTCCATTGGATAATCGGTGACTTCCTGAAATACAATAAATCCGAAAACTATCTGCATGAGCTGCTCCGGGGCATTCAGAAAACCTACGGATCTCAGGTCTCTTGGACGGCCCTTGCAAAAAATCTATCGATAGAGCACCACAAAACGGTATCCGACTATTGTCAGATTCTGCAGAGTATGAATGTTCTGCATATTATCGAAGCGGTAATAGAGGATAAACTAACGGCTGCACCGAAGAAGAACAAAAAGCTGCATTTTCAGGACCCCTTCATCTACCACGCCGTATCATCATATGTAAATGATGCCGATTTCACCGCAATCTCAGAGGACATCCGCGCTCCTGAGTTTGTATCCTCACTTGTCGAATCTGTCTGTATTAGCCATTGTAAGCGGCACTTCCCAACCTACTACATCTCCGGTAAAAAGGGGGAGGTTGATATTGCCCTTGTAAACAAGAAGAAGCTGCTGCCGGTTGAGGTAAAATGGACTTCCCAACTCCGGCCGGAAGAACTGAAGCAGATTTCCCTGTACAACAACGGCTTGATACTTACGAAGAGCCAAAACATCCGTACCATCGGCAACAATACCGCCGTCCCCCTCCTGCAGTTCCTCCTCCAAATAAGCAGCGGGAATATCGGGGCAGGGGAACAATAAAACTAAGTTGACTTAGTTTGTTTTTGCGTTATGCTGGAACCATGAGAAAGGTGAATATTCACGAAGCAAAAACGAAACTGTCCGCTATTCTCGCGGAGGTGGAGCAGAAGGGCGAGCATGTGCCGATTGCCGAACTGTCACCGGTGCAACGGAAAAAACGGAGCGTACCGGCTTCGGAGCTGCGGAACATAACATTTATTGTTCCACCGGAAGAACCGACGGAGGAAGAGTGGGAACATGCCTGACCTCACGGTTTTTTTAGATACCTGCGCACTTTTCTATCTGGCCGCCGGATCTGACCGGCTTTCTGCTCATGCAGGCGAACCGACTCCCATGGCACCGACGGGAAGCTGAGACAGTATGCTGTCGAGGTTGTGGGGTGAGCAGCGCTAAAAAGGTTGCGGCCGGGAACACCCTCACTCGATTGATTGACTAACAGCAATATTTATCTTAAGTTTAAATTAGAAGGAGGGATTATTTATGTCTTCCCCCGATATCCAGGAATTAGATCCTTACATAAAATTATACATAAGCGATATCATAATTAGCTACAATAACTATAAAAAAATAGAAGAAGCTCTCCTCGATCATGGTTTAGGAAAAAGCATGGAGGAAGTTGCGGACGAAGAAGAATTGCCTCTGGAAAAATTTCGTAAACAGATCAACCGATAAAAGATGGATGTTTCTTTCAAACGGACTTTTATAAAAGATTTCAAGAATTTAAAAAAAGACTTTCAGAATAAAGTACAAGATTTTCTCGATCGGGGTAGATCCGTATCGAAAAGCATTAAAATCTTCCGCCGCGAAACTCATTCTGTTTTCCAGCTGCCGAAGAAAGGGTGCTCCTGCACATTTCTCTTTTTTTTATCTTTTTTATGCCATCCTTCTGGCAGCCCTGTAAATAGGTCCATCGCCAGCTTCTCGTCCCCGAGTTTCTCAACGGCCTTCGTATCGAAGGTGATCCAGCAGCCGCCCAGCTCTTCGGCAAGTGCCGCGTATCCCGCGTCATAACCGGTCAGTCCAATGCCGGTAAACCGGAAACTCCGCCGTACAATTGCTTCCGTCAACGGATAGCGCAGAATACCGCACTGCAGTACCGGCGTAACGGCTGTTGTAAAGGCTACATACGGTTCCGGATGCAGCCGGGCAAGCACCGAAAGTACTTCAAAGCCGAAGAGCTCGGGTATTGCAAAATACTCCGGAGACTCGAGGATCTGTTTGAGTACCAAATCTGCGTTCGGATGCTGCTCTCCTTCCAGTACCCAGCGGAGGGCGACGGAAGCGTCAAGGACGAACCTCATCCCAGGCCGCCGCGCAGCTGCCGGAGCGCCTCCACACTGTCGATGTTCTCCAGGCCCGGTTTTCTCACTCCCCGGATCCGTTCCAGCAGTTTTTCCCGTTCCCCCTCGGCTTGTTTGTCGAGAAACCGGGTCTTGAAATCATCAATGGGAACGAGGGCAGCCCTCAGTTTTTTTCCCTTCGTTACCAACACCGGCTCATGGGTCTCTTCCAGGTATGCAAGCACTTCCCCGAATTTGTTCCGGATCGTCAGCGCGTTTACAGTTTTCATTTTTTCATCGTAATCTTGAAAAATGTAGATGTCAAGTGTAGATATCCGGTATAGATAAATATACCGTATTTGACAGAGAAAGGGGAAAGGGCTATTATTAGTTAACTTAGTCTAACTAGGAAAAGTACATGCTAACAGAAAATATTTATGCTGCAAAAACCCATCTATCCCGGCTCATTGAACGGGCGCTTGCCGGGGAGGAGGTAATTATCGCGAAAGCCGGCAAACCGGTAGTCCGTCTCGTCCCCTACAAAGAAAAGGTGCAGCCGATTCGGTTCGGCACCTTGAAAGGCAAAGTTTCGATTGCCGAAGATTTTAACGACTATTCAGAAGAAGTAGCTGAAATGTTTTCGGAATATGAACCGAGGGAGCGGTGATGGGGATTCTCCTCGACACCTGCGTGTATTTATGGGTTTTAGAAGACTCAAAACGCTTAAGCCCGGCAATAAAACAACGGCTGAACGGGGAATATCCCCGCTATGTCAGCGCGATAAGCTTTGCGGAAATTGAGATAAAACGCTCTATCGGCAAACTTACCCTTCCCGGCAACTACCGCGAAACCTTCGATGAAACAGGTCTGACGCTCCTCGA
>CAZSGZ010000119.1:0-10356 GCA_964606455.1 uncultured Spirochaetales bacterium | reverse complement strand
AGCGCGGCGAACAGCAGAGCGTAGAGAAGCAATACCCCTTTATCGATTAATTTCAAGGTCTTGTTCAGCATACGGCAAAAGCCGAGTACGAGTAAAAAAGATGCCGCGTATACCGCGGCCACCACTATTTTTTTATACAAGAAATATGAAACAGGCAGCCAGGAGAGAAAATTGAAATCCTGCAGGAAAATACTATACAGGATCATCCCCGTACCGACAAACAACAGGCCCTTTGCGGTGCCGGGACTTATAATTCCAATAATGATGAAGATTATCGCTAGAAGAATTACAGCCGTCAGCATCCCGTTCATTGTTTTTTGTGAAAAGAAGATGAGCCAGCGGGTATGAAATGCCGATTTCTTGTCGATGATATACGGAGCAAGCAGCGGACCGCCTTCATACAGGATGTATATTTCCGCGGTCAGAGTATGCTTCCCCGGTTCGAGGGGATGGGGGACCGGAAAGTTGAGCGCAATATTCCAGATATTCGACCTGCCGCGCCCCATGTCACCGGCCTGCCCGAGATATTCGCCGTCCAACAAAACACGAAGGGCATTACCCGCGGTATAGGGCATGACCAATTCCGGAATTTCCATCCGGGAATCCGTTTCAAAGACGGCACGGAATTCGTACACCCCCTCGGGAATTTCCTCCGCGCTCCGCCCGGAAATATAGGAGGGAAGGGTCTGCCCTTCAATTTGTTTGCCCTCATGCGTGATATGCCAGGGCCCCTCCACGGAAACCGCGTTCGGCGGCGGGCGGAACATATTTGCGCTTACAACAATGACCAGCCACGAGATACCGGCGGCCGCAGCCAGAAGCAGCAGGATGAGCAGAGTAATTTTTAACCGTGGATTATTCGACAGCAGCGACACGTCCTACAATTCCGTGGACTATAGTTATACACAAAAGGAGAAAAGGTCAATCGGTATTCACTCTCCCCCGTCACCAAACCCGATCTTTTCTCTGCCGATTTTCCGGAGGCGAATCCCTTTACGATCCATACAACGAGGAAGCGGAAGACGGGAAACACGATGATACCGGTAATAAACGCGGCCGCGAACCCGTAGGCAGGCTCGTTGTAGAATGCGACGATAAGACCGGCAAGTGCCGCGAAGAAAAATGTTCCCAGCCAGGACAAGCGTTTGAAGCCGATTACAAGGGGGGTGTCCTCTTTTTTCATATCTTTCCCTCATACGCCTTGACGATCTCGCCGATGTACATTCGGTGGAGGTCCCGGGAGCCGTCGGCCTCCTTCGGATAGTGTTTGTAGATATTTTCATCGAGGAAGTATTCCTCTTTTATGTCGTCCCGGTATAACTTCCGGCAAACGAGAACAAGCCGGGCCTGTTCAAAACTGACAGTTTTAAAATCCAGTTCTATCGGTATCAGTCCCGTCTCTTTTGTCTTGTCAACATCCCTGCCGGAGTGGGTCCCGCAGTACCGCAGGGCCGCATTGTTCAACTTGGGGAAAAAGGAGAGGGTGTGGTAATCGGACGACTCCATGAACTCAAAGGTGTACCTGCTGAAGCGGACAAAACTGAATGCCACCGGCATCTGCCACAGAAAGCCGGCCCCGCCCCAGGCGGCGGTCATGGTGTTCCAGGAATCGGGAGTGCCCGCCGTTACCAGCATCCATTCATGCCCGATACTTTTAATGAAATTGTCCCCTATTTTTTCAGGCTGTACCGTTTTAAAATTACTAATCATACTAATGACCTCACTCTTTCCACGGAAAAATCATCCCCCGGAGGGTGCGTTTTCCCACCCGCTCCCGGTCTTCCTTCAACAGTTTGTTCCAGGGAATGATTTTCTTGTCCGCGTTGGTATTTGCTTCCAGATGATCGTACTTATACAGACGCAGTTTAAACGCCGCCTGGTGCCAGATGATAATGCCGGCAAACCCCGGCAACAGAAACGCGGTCAGTACGGAAATAATAAATACGGCAATTGTCGCCAAGCCGAGAAAGATGGTAAATCCGGTGTTGTCGATAAACACGATGAAAGATTTCTTGAATATCTTGCCGATTTTCGTATCGAGGCGGGCACGGATTGCAAAAAAGTACTGAGATGCCAGCCACCAGGCGATACTCGCCCAAAAAATGATTGATAGTGCTCCGATCCCGAGCATTCCTCCGACGGAGAGGTAAAAGGGAAACCCGATAACGATCAAAACGACCTGGGCCGTAGCTATAAACGAAAGAAACAAACCGCTTTTCCAAATTTCTTTAAAATAGGAAAGAAAATCCTTCATTGTCGGCGTTTCATAGTCGACCATCTGTTTTATAAACATCGACGCGGCACCGATATAGATGTGAAATGCCGTTACAACGATAAAAAACACGATAAACGCGGGAAGCAGATGCGCCCGGAGAAGATACGGTCCCCAAACACCGGCCCCCATGAGGATGACAAACCCGATATTGATCATGACCACCCGCAGCAGGTTGTCCCAAAAATCAAAAAACGCTTTTTTTATTAAAAATCCAACCATAGATAATACCATAACAATATTGAATGAAAAAAATGCCGCCCCTAAGGGACGGCATGTCTTGTGCTTTTTTTTACTAGCCGAATTAACCTGAAATTTCAACGGCAGAGTCGGCAGCCGAAGCCGCGTCAGGTGCATAGACATCGGCACCAATACTTTCGCAGTAATTCTGGGTTACTGGGGCTCCGCCGATCATGATCTTCACCTTATCACGGTAGCCGGATTCTTCAGCTGCTTTCACGACGTTTTCCATTTCAGTCATGGTTGTCGTTAACAGCGCGGAGCACGCGATAATGTTGGCGTTGTTCTCTTTTGCCGCTTCGACAAACTTCTCGGCGGAAACGTCAATCCCAAGATCGATAACTTCAAGACCCTTTCCTTCCATCATAATCTTTACCAGATTTTTTCCAATGTCGTGAAGGTCTCCTTTCACCGTACCGAGAACTACTCTGCCTTTCGCTTCATCCGAATCTTCCGCGAGCAGGTCTTTGATGACCTCAATTCCCGTATTCATCGCACGGGCGGCAATGAGAACTTCCGGTACATAAACTTCGTTCTTTTTAAACTTTTCACCGATAATACCCATTCCAACCATAAGGCCTTCGTTGAGGATCTTTTTCCCCGCCATGCCTTCATCACGTGCTTTCTGAACAAGGTCTTTCACTTCGTTAGCCTTGCCTTTCTGCAGTTGTTCAGAAATTTCCTGTAAAATACTCATGTTTACCCTCCAATATTTTTAACCGGATTTCTATCCGGTTTTTTCCTCTAAAATCCGTCCCATCGACTCCCGGTACTTGCCGGGACTTACACCGGTAATCCGTTTGAAAACTTTGGAAAAATAACTTTGGTCTTCAAAACCGGTCATAAACGCCACATCGACAAGGGGAATTGAATCGTCCATTAACAAGCGCTTACCGTTCGTTATCCGGACCTTGTTCAAGTAATTATTGAAATTCATTCCCATTTCCTCTTTAAAGACCTTGCTGAAGTAGGACGGACTGATGTTTGAAACATAGGCCACGTCGTTTAAAGAGATCTTGTTCATATAGTTTTTCTTGATATATTCCAAGGCTTTGTAGATAACATCCACGTGTTTTACGTCTTTCAAATCGAAAACACAGTCGCTGAATCGGACCATTATTTTTGAAAGCCATACCGCGAGCTGATCGACGGTGCGAAAGGCGTGGACTTCGTTGATATATTTAAAATTCAGTCCGAAAATTTCTTCCGTTGAAGCGCCCCCCTCGAGGGCAGCTCTGGACAGTAAAACAATAAGTTCCAGCACCCTGGCTTTAATGATATCGATCTTGTTCGAAGAGAAAAAAACGTGTCCGAGAATATCGTTTAAGACTTTTTTCGCCCCGGCTTTGTCTCCGGACGATATCAGCCGCAGCAGTTCCCGTTCCTTCTCGATGGGATAATCGGGAAAGTCTTCCCTGCCGCCCATGCTCTTCAGATACGGCAGGTAGTCCTGAATGTCCTCGTTCAATTTTGTTACTTCTTCCTGCTGGTGAAGAAATTTTTTCGTTTCATCTTCGGAAATTTGCCTGCTTAACAGGTACAGCATTTCCGAAAGGCTGCTCAGTCTGCTATGGTCGACTAAGGGGACTTCTTCGGTAAGGTCTTTCAGCGCCCGCGCCTCGGCGGGAGCAAGGCTGTACTTGCCGATAATTTCGGCCGTGAAATCTTCCCTGTCGTACAGCAGCACCGGTCCGCCTAGGAAAGCGGCTGCCATTGTATCACCGATCATCAGCGGGGAGGCCCAATGCACCAGACCGATCGGACAGAAAAAAGTATATTTCCCTTCAAACCGTTCCGATTGATAAATACCGTATTTATGGGCGTTCGTACAGTTTACCTTATGCCCGATGGTGTCCTGAAATGCCCGGCAGAAGGAACAGATCCCGCTGTTTCCTAAATTACACCCGTAAATACAATCACCGTCGGTATCGACAAGCACGCAATTGGTGTTTGTCGAGGCGCAGTATACATCTATAAGCCGTTTCGCGTTGTGAACATCGAACATTGTTACATTCTTTACTATTTCTTTTTTATCGTAAAACCGATTTCCGGAAAATTCGATGATTTCCAAAGCTTCTCCTCAACTTATAAAAAAACCACCGTAACCGGCAGTTTCGATACTATACTATATTTTATATATATTCAATGTATAGAAATATTTTATTAGATTTGTGAAAAAATAGACAAAATGCAGGATTTTATTAGCGGCGATTGGACTTGAACCAATGACCTAACGGATATGAGCCGTTTGCTCTGCCAGCTGAGCTACACCGCCAAAATAGTAGGGGGTACTATACCAATACGGCTGTTTTATGTCAATATTTAAAAAATGATTCATACAACGGAACTAAAAGTGCGTACCTACGAATGCGATTCCAACCGGCATGTAAATAATTCGGTGTATCTGCAGTATTTAGAATACGCGAGGACCGAATTTTTATACGACATCGGTTTTGACTACGACACGATGAAAAAAGAAGGCTACGCGATATTTGTAACAACGATCAATATTCGGTACCGCGCCTCGGCAAAGTGGGGTGACAAGCTGATAATCCGTTCGAAACCGATAAAAAAACGCGCGGCATCAGGTGTTTTTCATCAGGAGGTCCTGCACGAGAGGGGTACCGCGATATGTGATGCCGAAGTGACCTGGGCTTTCGTCAATTCCGACGGCCGGCCGGTAAAGCTGCCGAAAAAATACGACAGAGAGGAACTGCAGCCGTAATGCACGAGTATATTCGCTACCGCGGGAAAAAATACAGGTCGGTCCGGCTCCACATCCGCACCGATGCCGATTTCAACGATATTCTGAAAGAGCTGAACGAAATTGAGCTTGCCGATGTACCGATATCGAGCGAACAGATTATGTACGCCATACTGGAGCTGATTAATAACTCCCTCCGGGCCCAGAAAGAAAAATGCGTGCGAAAAAAAATACTTTCAGAATTTTCCCTTGCCGATGAGGGGAGGTTGTTCATAAAAATCCGTGACTGGGGGGGCGGTTTTGATATTGCGAAACTGCCCTATGACCTCAGTGCTTCGGCGGAAGACGTGGACACAAACAGCGAAACATTTCAAAACTACCGGGAGGAGCACGGGTACATGCGTTTCGGAATCGGATTGTATGTGGTAAAAAAGACCTTCGACTCCTTCAAGCTCTATTTTATCGATGAAAAGCTGCGGCCTGTACGGTGGGAATCGGGTAATGCACGCGGCACCTGTATTGAACTGCAGCTGAAAGGGAATTCCAGGAGAGGAGCAGCCGATGGATGAGCAAAAACGCGATTCCCGGGACAAAGCCTACGCAAAAGTTATCTTTAAAGAGGACAATCTGCCCGGGTATGTGCGGGACATCAGCAAAAGCGGATGCCGCATCGACTTGGTAAAAAAAGTTTCCTGGACAACGGGAGAGAAAAAGAAAATCGTCATTGTTCCGGAGGAGCATGTCGGATTCGCGCCGGTACACGGGACGGTCGAGATCCGCTGGATGAAGCCGGGAGAAATATACTACAGCGTGGGCGTCCGTTTTCTAAGCGTTCAGGACGAGGATTCGAAGAAAAATTACAAGTTTCTCCTCAATTTTTTTGAGTCGAAGTAATTTATTCACCCTCGAAAAGGTCCACCGTCGGCGGAGCGGCGCCGCCTTCCCACACTTCCTCATCTTCACGGGTAAACTCGCGGCCGTAAATAAGGTCGAAGAGATAGCGGAAGTCCTCGGGCTGCATTTCCAGAAAGAGAATACCGTAATAATGGGTGTCCTCCTCATCGAACCGCCGCATTACCCTGGAGGGAACGACCATCTTCCGCCGATCAAACTGCATTACCAAATCGAAATCGGTGTACAAAACGAAATTTTCGGCAAGATCATCCGACGGATGGGCAAAGAGCAGACCGGAAGCACTGATGTCAACGATGTTTGCCGAATATTCAACCGGTTCCGGGGTTTTGCCTTTAAAATAGCCGTGAATTTTCAGGGAGTATGCCAGAATTTTTGAAAACTGGTCGACATATTCAATAAGGGCCTCGGTAATTGCCCGGTGTTTATCGTAATTGTTTGCAAGATAAATGTATCCGGCAACATATTCCTGGTAGAGGATGGGACAGTACAATTCGGAAAAAATGTCTTCCGTCCGTTTTTCCGCGATCATACTTTCAATTTTCAGCTGCAGGTTTTTTTCCAATGTCCCCTCATCGTGAAGCTGTTCCCGGATTTTCCCCTGATCGATAATGTCCATGTCCCCTACCCGGTCTAATTCGAATTTGTACGATTCGGTCTGCGGGATATACAGCATTTTTCCATACCGGGAAATGGCCCGCTCTTCAAAGGTTTCCGGTTTTCTTCCCCGAAACATCTTGATGGTTTCGGAAGAAACAATTTCTTTTACCTTTGCACGAAAATCGCTAATCAGCCCCTGCAGGCTGGTATTTTCGATTTCATCCACCGCCGCCGGCTTATGGGCCGGGTTGTATTCTTCGGACCGGGGAAAGTCCAATACAATTTTTCGCCCTTTTGAAATAAAATGGACGGAAACATTTTCAGGCGGGACCACCCGTTCATACTTCCGCTCTAAGTTCTTTATCAGGTTCTCCGGATAGCCGCAGGTGAGGGTACCCGGACCGTCTTCAATAATTTTGGCCTCGAAGGTCATCGTGTGTCCAAAATATGAAAAAAAGGACTGCAGTTCCTCCCCTTCTTGCAGGTTTTCCGGGGCCGCGTCGTCTACGGTCAGGATAATTTGTTTCGTGTCGAACTTATTTACGAAAGCGGTAAACTGCTGCTGCCGGACCCGGATGTTCAGTTCAATCTGCTTGTCCCGCACACTTCCGAGAATATATTCCTTTTCTATTCTTCCTACCTTAATCCCCATGAAACGGCTCCTTGTTAAAAACTGCTGCGTTTAATACTGATGGATCCACCGGTACACATTTGGTTCATACGGTCCTTCAATTTCATAGGAATGCCCTAATTCGGCCAAATCTACCTGCATGTCGGTTATCAGCCACGTACCGTTTTCTTCAATGCAGTATATTTCACCCGCCGCCCTGCCGGGCTGTCCAAGCAGCCGAACATCCGCCCTTCCCGAGCTGCCTTCGATGAATATTTCCCCAATCCGGAAATCCTCCGGTATGTTTCCCCGTTCAATATGATATCCCGCAAGCCGCTTCAGGTCCGCCAGGGCTTCCGGCGCTGCAGCATCTTCCGCCAGGGTCCCTTCCGTAAGGGACTGCAGAAACCGTTTTATCCCGCTGAACACCCCGTTTTCCTCTTCCGTACCGGCGGAAACATTGTGCAGCTTTCCGATAACAAGGTCCTCCCCCGCGACGAACTCTCCCGTCTGCCGCGCAAGGAGAAATTCCTTTCCCGGCAGCGGAGGTTTGGTTTGTCGTTCTTCCGCCTTTCCGGACCCGGTACTTTCGGGTTCTACGAGCTCCATCGTCATGGTTTCCGACGGTTTCTCGGTTACCCTTCTCGTTGATTCTGAAACCGGCGTTTCATTTTCAACAGGCGTCTTCTCTCCCCCGCCGTCTTTCTCTTTTGTGCAGGAGAGGACAAAAACCGTACAACAACACGCAATTACCAAAGCTGCTTTTTTCATTGATCTTATTATATCATCCCGGGCCTTTTCTGTCCTATGGACAGAACGTATACAAGCCATTAATATACAATCATAATTCCATAAGGAGCGCAATATGGGCCTCTCCCTCGCAAAAAAAATACTTCAAGAGCATATGCAAACAGGATCGTTAGAGGCGGGAAATCAGCTCGGTATTCGTATCGACCAGACACTGACCCAGGACGCCACCGGGACCATGGTATATCTGCAGTTCGAATCGATGGAGATACCCCGGGTAAAAACCGAGCTCTCCGTTTCGTACGTGGACCACAATACACAGCAGTCCGACTTCAGGAACATGGACGACCACATTTATCTCCAGGACACCGCGAAAAAATACGGTGTCGTTTTTTCACGCCCGGGAAACGGGATCTGCCATCAGGTCCATCTCGAGCGTTTCGGCATACCGGGGAAGACCCTCCTCGGCTCCGACTCCCACACCCCCACCGGCGGAGGCCTGGGGATGATCGCGATCGGCGCCGGCGGCCTCGATGTTGCCGCCGCGATGGCAGGCGCTCCCTTTTACCTTACCTCTCCCCGTGTCATCGGGGTCCGTCTAACGGGAAACCTGCAGCATATGTGCAGTGCCAAAGACGTTATTCTTACACTGCTGAAAATAGAAACGGTAAAAGGCGGAGTCGGGAACGTTTACGAATATTTCGGCGGAGGGGTGGAAACCCTCTCGATACCCCAGCGCGCCACTATTACCAATATGGGGGCTGAACTCGGCGCCACTACTTCAATCTTTCCTTCGGACCGGCGGACGAAGGAATTTCTCTCCCTGCAGAAACGGGAGAATGTCTGGCGGGAACTGAAGGCGGACCCGGACGCGGAGTATGACCGGATTATCGACATCGACCTGTCCCGAATCGAACCGCTGGCAGCGGCCCCCCACATGCCGGACAATGTCGTTTCTATCCGGGAACTTGCGGGAAAAAAGGTCGACCAGGTGGCCATCGGCTCCTGCACAAACTCCTCCTTAAACGACCTCGGCATCGCCGCCGACATTCTCGAAGGCAAAACGATTGCCGACACCGTTTCCCTAGGCGTTTCCCCGGGTTCGAAACAAACCATCGAAGGGGCGCTGGCGGCGGGAATCCTCGAAAAACTGGTCCGCAGCGGCGCCCGCATCCTGGAAAGCGCCTGCGGCCCCTGCATCGGCATGGGGTTCGCGCCCCGCTCCGGAGGCGTTACCCTTAGGACCTTCAACCGGAATTTCAAGGGACGAAGCGGCACCGCGGACGCGGAGGTATACCTCGTTTCACCGGAAAGCGCCGCCGCCGCCGCCCTGTACGGCGTGGTTACCGATCCGAGGACATGCGGACCGGAATTGATTACCGACTATTCCCGTTTTACCACCGTGGATGAGACCATGATTATCCCGCCGGCATCGCCGGAAGAGGGAAAAACAATTGAGGTGCGCCGGGGCCCGAACATCCGGCCCTGTCCGAAGGGAAACCCGACGCCGGAATCCATAACCGCGGAAGTGCTTCTGAAAACGGGAGACAATATTACCACCGACGATATCATGCCCGCGGGTTCGAAGATTCTCCCTCTCCGGTCAAATATTCCGGAAATCGCGAAACATCTCTTCGAATCGGTGGACCCGGAGTTTTACAGCCGGGCGGTCAATGCCGGGGGCGGTATCATTGTCGGAGGGGAAAACTACGGGCAGGGGTCCTCCCGGGAACATGCCGCACTTGCCCCGATGTACCTGGGCATACAGGCGGTGCTGACGAAGAGTTTCGCCCGGATCCACAAGGCAAACCTCATTAACTTCGGTATCCTTCCAATTACCTTTCAAAACACCGGAGATTACGATGCCGTCGATGAGGGAGACACACTGGAACTTCCCCTCCTTCGGAAGGAGCTGACAGCGGGTGCTCCGATTACCATACGCAATGCAGCGAAAAACACTTCCTTTACGGGAATGACGGACATCGACGCCCGGGGAAAAGCCATTATTCTCGCGGGCGGTCTGCTGGCATATACCAAACAGAACGTCGCGGACTAGGCGGGTTTCAGGTGGAGTGGAAAGAAGCGATACTGAACCATCTCGACAGGGACTATACCGAACCAATCCGTGACACCTTATGGGGGCATATCTACGTTTCCGGGGAACTGAAACGGATAACCGGGTCCTTTCCATTCCAGCGCCTCGGCAGAATCCGGCAGCTCGGCCCGGCTTTCCACGTGTATCCCGGAGCAACCCATACCCGTCTTTCCCAC
>CAZSGZ010000118.1:0-10444 GCA_964606455.1 uncultured Spirochaetales bacterium | reverse complement strand
ATATACGTTTTTCTTACTTGACTTATACCCTCTTTTATAAGAATATTTAACCACGATGAGCGACTACCTCGACCCCAATAATGAGGAATTGTTAAAAGATTTTTTTATCGAAGCCCAGATGCAGGTTGACGCTCTGGAGCAGAATATTCTCGTGCTGGAAAACGAGCCCGAAAATCAGGAAGCGGTGGATGAAATATTTAGGGCCGCTCATACCCTGAAAGGCGGCGCGGCAACGGTGCAGATGCTCGAACTGTCTGAATTTACCCATCTCGTCGAAGATGTTTTAGACGGTATCCGGAGCGAAGAAGTTGGAATCTCCGAGGAAATTATCAATACCCTTCTCGCGTCGATTGATATTATCAAAGAAATGCTCGCCGAACGGAATGAAGGCGGGGTATATAACGAGGATATCAGCAGTACGAAACAAGCCCTGCGGCGCTTTCTCGGGAGTGAAAACGCCCCGGTTACCGAAAAACAGCCGGAACCGACGGCTCAGTCTTCCGCCCCCGCGCCTGCAGCCGTGGAGGAAGATGCCGATCCTGAATCAGCGGTTATCAGCGAATATGAACTTCTCGAAATGAAAGACGCGGCGGAAGCTGATCAGAGTATATACAAAGTACTTGTATATTTTGATGAAGACAATCCAATGAATACCGTCGGTGGTATTCAGGTTTTTGCCGCGCTGAAAAGCATCGGCTCGGTATTGAAAACCATACCGGATTTCGAATTACTGTACGAGGACAAGTTTTTTCCCGTTGTCGCGTATTACGTAGCAGCGGAAGCCGATATCGACGGAATTAAAGAGGCTGTGGATATGCCCGACGTTATTACGGACATTCAGGTCCGGCCTGCCGGGGCCGCCTCTGTGCCGGAAGAGAAGCCTTCCGCTGCCGGGACTGTCGCGGCGGAAGAACGCGAAAAGGAAGAGCCCGCCGAGGAACAAACAGCCGTACCCGAAGGACCGACAGAAGAAAAGAAGAAGCGGCCGGAGCAGGGAAAAACACAGGAACTGCAGAAGAGCAGCGTCAGCAGTTCCGTCCTGCGGGTCGACAGCCGCCGGATTGACACGCTCCTCAACTTGATAAGCGAAGCCGTCATCAACAAAGCGACCTTCAATCAAATAAGCAGCCAATTTGCCGAGTCCCTTATCGATTTTCAGACGGTCGGCGCTATTTTTAAAGAGAAGCAGCGGGACCTTTTTGATTCCCTTCCCGATTACCTGCGGCGGATCCAATCGGGGACTCCGATAAAAACCATAAAAAAAGAAATAATTGAAACCTACGGGGACATATTCAATCTTTTTGATAATTTTGAAGCAAATCTGAAAACAACGGTCAACAGTTTTCGAAGCACCTCTCAGATTTTAGGACGGAACACGACGGAACTCCATGAAAAGGTCCTGCAGATCAGGATGGTGCCGATTTCCCAAATCTTTTCCCGTTTTCCGAGGCTGGTACGGGACGTTTCGAAAAGTCTCGATAAAAAGATTACACTGCAGATCGAAGGTGAGGACACGGAACTGGACAAGTCCGTTATCGACGATCTTTTAGATCCCCTTATCCATTGCGTACGGAATGCCGTGGACCATGGTGTCGAAAAGCCGGAGGAACGCGCTGCCGCCGGGAAACCGGAGGAGGGAACGGTCCTTTTAAAGGCAAGCAATGAAGGCAACATGATCATCATCGAGATCATCGACGACGGGAAGGGAATCGATGTCGATGTTATCAGGCAAAAGGCAATTGAACGGGGGGTTATCCACCCGAATAAAGACCTGTCGAACATCGAGGCGTTTAATTTGATATTCGAACCGGGTTTTTCAACGGCGAAGGAAATAACCAACATTTCCGGCCGGGGGGTGGGTTTGGATGTAGTAAAAAAACAAATCGATAAACTCAACGGTTCTGTGAAAGTGTGGTCCGAAAAAGGGACCGGTACGAAAATGACCATCAAACTGCCCCTTACCCTTGCGATTATCCAGGGTCTGCTTGTTCAGGTTGGAAAGGAAGTATACGCTATACCGATTACCTCGGTGCTGGACAGCCATCGGATCAAGCCCGCCGATATCAAATTAATAGACAATTATGAAGTATTTAACGTTCGCGAGGATGTTATTTCCCTCATACGCCTTAATCAGCTTTTCCGCATCCCCAGTGAAGAACGCCAGGGGTATCATTTTATCGTTACCGTGGGCAGCGCGGACAAGAAAATGGGGCTGATGGTAGACCGCCTGATAGGTGAAGAGGATGTGGTAATTAAACCCCTGAAGGACAAATACACAAACTCGCCGGGGATAGCAGGCGCGACGATTTTGGGAGACGGAACTGTTTCTCTTATTATCGATGTAAGTCAGCTCCTTGAACTGGGACTGCAGCGGGAGCGGCGGCAGCGGAAACTGAGGGAGACCGGGGCGCGCTGACCGGGACAGGAAGTTATGAGTACGGTAACAAACAACAAACATAAAGAAACGGAAGAACAGGAACGGACGGAACAGGTCGATTTCAAAATGGTCACCTTTTCTCTCGCCGGAAAGGATTATGGAATCGATATCATGAAGGTGAAGGAGATCGCGAAAGACAGCGAGTTTACCTATGTACCGAACACATCTTCCTTTGTCCGGGGGGTCTATAATCTCCGGGGAGATATTATCTCTATTATCGATTTGCGGATAATGTTCAACCTTCCCGCCGAGGAGAAGAAAAACGGCGAACTGGAGAACATGATCATTCTCCGTTTGGACGACCACGTTATCGGGGTAATCGTGGATTCAACGGACAAGGTAATTGGCATCAATTCCCGGGACATTCAGCCGACCCATCCGCTTTTCGGAGACATTAACGTAAAATACATCAGCGGTGTCGTGGAAAACGAGGGCCGCCTTTATATTATTCTCGATGTTGAGCGGATTTTCGGGAAAGAAGAACAGGGTGATATGGCTGCTCCGGAAGAAGGGAAAGCCGAGGAACAGCCGGCTCCTCCGGCGGAAGCGTACGGACCGGCCGGTGGTATAGAAGCACCCGCGCCGCGGCTAGACCTTACCTTTATAACCGAGACACTTGCCACATTCAAAAAGTTTTACGTTTCCTCAATAAATAACGACTGGGTTGCGGAACGCTACGCGGATTGGGAGGAAATTCGGAAACGGGAAGGAAAGGGAGTGCAGCTGACATCTATAGACGACGCGGAAAGCTTCCTGTCAACTTTTTACTCACCCTATACCGGCAGGCTTTTCGAAAAGGAGTATATCGATAAAATTGCCGGTGTGCTGCCGGATATATCGGGCGGGTCGGTCTCGGCGTGGAACCCCGGCTGCGGCAAGGGATACGAGACCTACTCTCTCGCCTGCGCTATGAAAATGAAATACCCGGATAAGCAGATAAAAATCTGGGCGCATGACAGCGATTTATTGAACGTATCATCGGCGCCGACCCTCACCTTTACCGATGTTCCCGAACAATTTCAGCCGTATACAATGGAAGGAAAAAACGGATATCAATTTGAATCCTCCGTTAAAGATTCCATTTTATTTGAATATCATGATATAACCAACGAAAATGCCTTTCCTCCGGTAGACATTGTTCTCGCGCGGGACGTCTTCTCGTTTCTGACGGAAGAGGATGTTGAAAAGGTGCTCGATGATCTTGAAAATCTGCTGAAGCCCCACGGAGTGCTCATCGTCGGTGAAAATGAAAATCTGAAAGTGCCCGGCTGGACGGCTGTCGAGCAGAATAATATGGTTGCATTTAAAAAAGAATAGTTATAGACTGTATCAACTTGTTAAGGAGTATGAGCTTATGCGAATTGAATATATAAATCCTTTTGTCGAGGCTGCTTTCAGCGTACTGCGGGAAGTACTGAATGTCGATCCGAAACGGGGGGAATTGTATCTAAAATCCTCGTCCCAATCCATTATGGGCGTCGCGGCGATAGTCGGCCTTGCCGGTGACGTGGAGGGCCGTGTCCTTCTCGATATGTCGATGAATACAGCCATTGCAATCGCTTCCGCGATGAATATGGAAGAACTGAAATCGCTCGATGATTTGGGGAAGGCCACGATCAATGAGCTGGCGAATATGATAACCGCACAGGCTGTTACAAAACTTCATGATCTTGGGTTTGAATTTGATCTTACCCCTCCGGCAATCATTACCGGGGAAAACATGGAAGTGTCCGACACCGGTGTGGAGGCGCTTATTGTACCGGTGGAAATGCCCCAGGGCAAGATTGAAATAAACGTAGCAGTTAGAGAAAGGACATAGGGAGGAGAACCATATGAAAACAAAGATGGATTTCCCGAGCATTAACGAAAGAAAACCGGAAGGTCAGCGGGAAGACGGTGAAGCATATAAAGTGCTCGTTGTCGACGACAGTATGTTCGTTACCAAACAAATTGGGCAAATTCTCACCTCCGAAGGGTTCGACCTTGTCGGAACGGCGTCGAACGGCGAAGAAGGGGTGGAAAAATATAAGGAATTGTATCCGAATGTCGATTTGGTGACCATGGACATCACCATGCCGAAGATGGACGGTGTAACGGCGCTGGAAAAAATTATCGAATTCGATAAAGACGCGAAGGTTGTTATGGTTTCCGCCTTAGGAAAACAGGATTTGGTAAAAAAATCGCTGCTTCTCGGGGCAAAAAATTATATCGTAAAACCTCTTGACAGAAAAAAGGTTTTAGAGCGTATAATGCAGGCGCTGAAAAAATAAGCCTGTAGTTTTTAGGGCGGCTAGCTCAGTTGGTTAGAGTACATGCTCGACACGCATGGGGTCGGCAGTTCGAGTCTGCCGCCGCCCAATACTTTTGTTTTTTTCCTTTAACGAATCATCCCCGTACACTGTCACGATATTTTCCTTCGTTTTCTCAGCCAAATATCAATTTATAGACGTACACCTTCGAATGATACACATCGTAAACGGGGTAGGCACGGATAGGCGTCCAGCCGCGGAACTGGAAATTGTTGCTGACCACAAAGACCGTGCCCGCTGTCTCTGTCTCTATTTTTTGCCTGAGTTTTTCCATTCCTTCGGGATGGAGATAGGTAACAATGATATCTACTCCTCTCAGGTCAGCGGTGAGGAAGTCCCGACGCCTAAGTGTAATGTTTTCCCGGCCGGCAAGCTTGGCAAACAGAAGCGATACGGCAAAGGGAAGGGGGGAGAGTTCGTACCCCGTAACGGAAGAGTCGGGAAACGCTCGTGCAGCGGCAAAGAGGAGGGTACCCCAGCCGGAGCCTGCTTCGAGAATTGCCGGCCGGCGGTTCCCCGCCGCTGTAACCGATTCCAGCGCGGTTATAACGGTTTGCACCGCCTTTCCGGCAGACGGCATCGGCGAGATACGCGTCTTCCAGGTCCAGATAAGGATGCTCAGAAAAGCAATAAAAACGAGGGAGGCTGCTGCTGCTGCAAGCGGCATTAGTAAATTTGCCGGCGCACCGCCTGTGCCGCCATTGCGGCGAGGATAATTCCCATGCAGATACCCAGGGTAACGATCAAATCGGTGTATAATCCGGCGTTAACGCGGACCCGTTTGAGGATGATGCCCAGGAAGGCCCATTCGATAACGAGGGCAAAGAACACATCCTGTCGCGTAAAAATAATTAACAAGGTAATAATTGTCGCCACAACGATAACAAAAATTGTCCAGAATGACGCGGAAAGGCCGAAGCCGTTCCAGCCGATATCGACTAAGAGGGCAGTTACGTTGGCAATGGTCGCCACGGTTATCCAGCCCAGGTAGATACTGAAGGGAATGCCCCAGCCGATCCGTTCCTGCCATGAGAGACCCCGCTTTCGTATTTCCAGGCGCTGGTAAATGGACAGCAGGGATATCAGAAGAAGCGCCATCAGTATGAGAGAGATTCCGACGTATTCGTAGTGCCATGCAAAAACCCAGCCGGCGTTTGCAATGCATGAGAGAATAAAAAACAGCGAAATTCGGTCGATAAACGCCGACAGCTCTTCCGACCGCCGGAAGGCGGAAATCAGCTGATAGACGGCAAAAATTCCTAACAGCAGATAGATAAGCCCCCAGATGGAAAATGTCAGTCCCGCCGGTACAAAAAGGTTCGGGTAGGCATCGGAGAGTGCCCCGGTTGTGTTTCCGTTTATCGGAAGCGCATTCGCGAGGGCGTTTACCGTTATTGTTCCGAGATATGCCAATACATTGATAAAGGCAAGTAATATTCTTTTTCCTTTCCGTTTCATATATACTCCGGCTCCATTTTACCACCTTTTTCTCTTTCTGTTTATAGTTTTTTTTGCAGGCGCAAAAAAATTTGAAATTTAAGTAAAAAACTAATATACTGTTGTCATGGAAAAGCCGGAAAAAAATGAAATTTCGAGGCGTGATTTTTTAAAGAAGGGTCTTTCTTTCTCCGCTCTGGCCGCCGGTGCCCTTGTCGCTGCCAGGGCCCGGCCGCTGTTTCCGCAGAACTGGCGGAATGCAGAGGCAGCTTACGATCTTGTTGCCCTCGCGGGCGGTGAACCGGACATAATGTTTGACCGGGGAATTGCCGAATTCGGCGGGATGGAGACATTCGTTAAGCGGAGAGACACCGTGGTAATAAAACCGAACATGTCCTGGCACGCCGCACCCGAACAGGCGGCGAATACCAATCCCGGGCTGATAAAGCGGATTGTAGAGCACTGCTTCAATGCCGGAGCGCGGAAGGTATATATTTTTGACAACATTCTCTCCAGAAATTCCTACGAGGCAAGCGGCATCGAGGATGCGGCTAAAGAAGCCGGGGCCCAGGCCGTGCCGGCGAATATGGAACGGTATTTCGAAAAGGTCGAACTTCCGCGGGGAAAACGGCTTCATTCGGTGAAAGTCCACGAACTTCTGCTCGAGGCGGACGCGTTTATCAATGTCCCGGTGATGAAGCACCACGGAAGCACCCATCTTTCCTTAGCCATGAAAAACCTGATGGGATGTGTCTGGGACCGGGGATATTATCATCGGAATAACTTAGACCAGTGCATTGCCGATTTTGTTACATTCAAGAAACCCACCCTCAATGTAATCGACGCGTACCGGGTCATTAAAAACGGCGGGCCGAGCGGCAGGGGGAATGCCGAGGTAATGCTTCGGAAAATGCAGATCATTTCAACGGACATTGTGGCCGCCGACGCCGCCGCCGCGGCGCAGGGGCAGATGTGGGGCATTTACGGCGCGGGAAATGTCGAACACATACGAAATGCCGCTGATATGGGCCTCGGGACCTCCAATTTAGAGCAGCTGTCCATACAAAAAATCAGCTTATGAAGCCTACGAAAAAGAAGAAACGGCTTCATCCGCTTCACCGGGCCCGTATCATCGTTTCGGTCCTCGCGGCCGGGGCCCTCACCGCGGTCTTTTTCCTCCGCCCCGGGATTTCGGGTCGCGAGGCGGAATTGCAGACTTTCGCGTATAAAACGCAGTTCATACCTTCGGTCCTTCGGAGTACCGCGGCCGGTGCTGCCGGTGCTGCCGCGGTTGTTTTCATCATCATTGCTATTACCTTTTTTTTCGGGAGGGCCTACTGCTCCTCCATCTGCCCCTTAGGGACCCTGCAGGATGCCGCGTTCCGTTTGACCCGGCGGCGGAGGAATAATCGGTACCGCCGGCGAAGGTGGAAAACAATTCTCCGGTTTTCCCTCTTGCTTGTTTCCGCCGGCCTTGCCGCGGCCGGTTTTTCTATACTCCTCGGCATTATAGAGCCCTTTTCCATATTCTCCCGGGCCGCCGCTGATTTTCTCAGGCCCGCGGTTAACGGGATATTTATTGCCATGTCGCCGATTTTTCAGGCCGGGGGAGTTTATATCGAAGCGGAGCCGCTTCTCTTTGCCTTCGGCAGCGCTGCCTTCGGATTCGGACTTGCCGCGGGAATACTTACAGCCGCCATTTTCAGAGGACGGTGGTTTTGCAATGCCGTCTGTCCGGCCGGAACTGTTTTTTCTCTTCCGGCTGCGGTGTCACTCTGGAGAATCGGCATCGATCCGAAAAAGTGCACCCGATGCGGCCTTTGCGAGCGGACCTGCAAGGCAGGATGCATCGATGCATCAGCTGTGAGGGTTGATACAGCCGATTGTGTCCTCTGTTTCGCCTGTCTTTCCGTGTGCCCCTATAATGCAATTTCTTACCGCCTTAGCCGCCGCGCCGGCAGCCGGGCCGTCGCCGGTTCCCCGGCACATATGGACGCTGATGCAGACCGGCGGCAATTTCTTTCATCCGCCGGAAGGGGCGCCCTACTAGTCGGAGGACTGATGCTGTTTCCCTTCGACAGGGCCGAAGCCGGAGACCGGCTGCTGAACAGGCTGCTTACGGAAGACGGCGCCGGCGCGGGGAGCGGGCCGGATGAGATTCGTATCGTCCTGCCGCCGGGTGCAGGCTCCGAACGGCGTTATTTCTCCCGCTGTGTTCAGTGTCATCTCTGTGTTTCCAAGTGCCCCCAGCAGGTGCTTGTACCGGCGGCGCTTTCCCTCGGCGCGGCGGCCGCGGGAAAGCCCGTTATGGATTACGGCAGGTCATTTTGCGAGTTCGAGTGCAACGTCTGCACACAGGTTTGTCCCGCGGGAGCGCTGCAGCCGCTGGAGCCGGCGGAAAAGAAGGTCACCAGGCTCGGCACGGCCGCCGTAGAAGAGGAGCGGTGCGTGGTGTTTACAGACGGGACCGCCTGCGGTGCCTGCGCGGAAATCTGTCCCACAACCGCGGCTTTTATGGTCCCCTACATCGGTACGCTGACGGCCCCGGAAGTAACACCCGAGGTCTGCATCGGCTGCGGTGCGTGCGAGGTCGTCTGTCCCGTGGAGGGTATAAAGGCGATCAGGGTTACGGGATTGGCCAGCCACGAGACGGCGGAGGTAAGGGAACATCTGCCGTCGCACGCCGCGCAGGGGGAAACGGGCGGGCAGCCGGATGAAAAACAGGATGATCCCTTTGCGTTTTGAAGATACCGAGGGATGCTGAAGGACGCTTGACGGGTATACCTGTCACCGTTATAAATCTTATACATGAAATTAAAAAAATATAAAACACCGCAGGCAATTGAACAGCTTGTGTTCAGAGTCAAACCGGAATTAATTGAAAAGTGGATAGAAATCGACTATGAAATCTGGACAAAGGGCCTTGCGGCATGGCCTGGATTTGCCGGAAAGGAAATCTGGGTAAGCCGTGACCGGCCCGGTGAAGTTACCGCGGTGGTATACTGGCGGGACTACGACCTCTGGAAAGCAGTTGATCCGCAGTGGCTGGCCGAGACAGAGAAACAATTTACCGACCGCTTCGGTGCCGGAAACGCGGAGCTTGTTAAAGAAGGGCACAAGGAAAATCAGCTGCTGAAGGTCTGCGAGAGCGTGGGGACAGGACAGACGGAGACAGGCAAGTGAAAGCGTGTTACCCGAAAAACGAGTACGACTACGATGCCATTAAGCTGAAAATACTGTATACGAATCCCGATGTGTCATCATTTTCGCCGGCACCCGTGCAGACCAAGTCTTCGAAAAATGTCTTCGGCGAACTGCGTTTTCCGGCGCCCCCGGCGGAACGGGTATACACCATGGCATGCTTTGTAACATCTATCGACGGGAAGGTGGCCTTTCCGGACAACCCCGCCGGGCCGGTGGTTGCCCGGGCAAACCGCTATGATCCCGCCGGAGCGGAAGCCGATTTCTGGAGCCTGAATTTGTTCCGCGCGAATGCCGACGCCGTTATCGGAGGGGCTAAGACGATGCAGGAGGAACCCGACGGGATTGTCTGCATTTTCGACCGGGAGCTGGAGGATGCGCGGCTGCGGAAAGGAATGCCGCATGCGCCGTGGATGGTAATCAACTCCCTCGACGGCAGGGACATCCCCTTTGACGACGCGCTTATCCGCAATCAGCCGGTAGTATTTCACACCTCTCCCGCGGGACGGCCTGTTGTGGAAGAGGGTTTGAAAGCTGCCGGGTTTACACCGCGCCTTTCCGGGCCATACATATCGGCGGAAGCTGCCGCTGCCGGGAGGGAATTTCTGCGCCGGGAGTTCGAAGAATATTCGGAAAACCCCGGAACTGCCGTCCCGGTGCTTGTTACCGGGCAGGAGAGGCGGACCGATTCGGCGGCTTTGCTGACGATGCTGCGCGGCTTCGGGCTTGCCAGGGTCTTGGTGGAATCGCCGTCCTTTCTCCACGTGCTGCTGCAGTCCTCGCTGCTGGATGAGGCGCTCCTCAATACTTCGGGAGTTTACATCGGCGGAGACGCCGTCGGCCTCGGATTCGGGATGTCGCCGTGTACGTCCGTACGTCACCCCCATGCGGAACTACTGTCCATCCATATGCATTCACCGGCCTTTCTCTATTCACGGTATCGCTTTCTGTACGAGGAATAGCGCCTATCCGGAGGGAGGGGGAGCGCAGGAATCCCGTTTTACCAGCTGCTGTTTTACCTTTAACACATGAATGTCTTCGTGAGTGTGCTGCAGCCTGC
>CAZSGZ010000117.1:0-10460 GCA_964606455.1 uncultured Spirochaetales bacterium | reverse complement strand
AAATCGGATTTCTTTCAGCTGATGGAAACTCATCCCCGGATCGCGGCGAAAATGATGTACCGCATGCTGAACATTACCGCGAGCCGCTTAAAAAACACGGACAACTTTCTCTCCGACATGGTTCAATGGGGTGAAACCGCCCGCCGCAGGGCGGTAACCGACGATTTTACCGGCCTCTACAACCGCCGATTCCTCGAAGGCGCTTTAGAAGAACAGTTTTCCCGGGCGAAAATGGAAAAATTGAATCTTTCCGTCGCGATGGTGGATCTCGACCACTTCGGAGAGCTGAACAAAGAATACGGAGAAGATATCGGGGACAAGATACTGATGTCCGCGGTTGAAGTGTTCCGTTCGGTTTGCGGTCCCGGGGACATATTAGTCCGCTACGGCGGAGATGAATTCACCTTCATTATGCCCGGAAGAAACGGCGACAGCTCAAAGGCGATTTGTGATACAATCTGCATGAAAATGGAGCGGCTCGATCTTCTAAGCGGTTTCCAGGGTCCAATGAAAAATATTACTTCGAGTATCGGGATTGCCGTCTATCCCGATCACGGGGAAATCGAGAAGGTGATAATGGATAAAGCGGATGCCGCTTTGTATCAGGCGAAAGAGGAAGGCAGAAACAGGGCCGTTCTCTTTTCGCGGGAAAAGGAGAAAAGGGTACAGGGGTGACGAAAAAAAACCATAAAACCGCCATACCGACAATTGCAGAGAAAAACAGAATTATAACGAACATCATAGAAACAATTACGACAAAAAACGACTTCCTGCTGATAGGGCATCAGCATCCGGACGAAGACTGTATCGCTTCCATGGTCGCTTTCGGGCTTTTGTTGAGTAAACTTGAAAAGCGGAGCTATATAACGGCATGCACCGAAATAAATGAGAATTACCGATACCTCCTGAACATTTGTAAATACAATTCCATTACGGTTATTGAAAACTGCGAAGAAGTTCCCGAACACATTACCACGGTGGTAATTCTCGATACTCCGAAGCCGGGGATGCTGATGCGCTCTCCGTCGACAGCCAAAATATTCGCGGACCCCGCCGTTCTCCGAATTGAACTCGATCATCATCTCGAGGCTGACAGCAGCTACTGCGGTGACCCCGGATACCGTCTGGTGGATGAGGCCTCTTCAACCTGTGAATTAATCGGTTTCCTCGCGTTTAAATTACGGAACAGAAAAGAACTCTTCCCCGCCTACCGGGGCGGGAAAATTTTTTCCAGAAATTTTGTCCTGGCTATATTGACCGGCATTATCGGTGATTCCAAAATGGGGAAGTATCTGAAATCAAACCGGGAACGGTGGTTTTACAACCTCTTCAGCAGCATGTTCAACGAAATTCTTCGTAATGAAACATTTTCCGCGTCGGCGAATTTATCGGATATGCGGGAAGTATACGACGAGATTTTTCGGCTTTCCGACGAAGAAGAACACTGCTACCGGTATTTTATGGAGCGAAAAACCTGCGTTCCGAAAATCTGCCGCATTGTCATGAACAGCCGGGATTCCGAGCATATCAACTCCCTATTCCAGCACGAAACGGTGATAAACATTTCACGCACTGCCGCGGACAAGCTAGCGGAGGAAAGCGGATACTTGAGTCTCGTGGGATTTTACGATGATCCGGCCCATTCCAATTATGTCCAGTTTCGGATGCGGCGGAGCGAACACTACCGGGGCATTGACCTCCGATCGATTATTTCCGCCTTCAACATAGAAAACGGCGGCGGCCATAAAGGGGCAATCGGTTTCCGCGTCGAACGGGAGAAGCTCCCCGACCTAGATGTATTTGTTGAGGAGCTTATAAGCGGAACACAGCAGCTTATTGAAACAGCCGAAGCGAATTAATACCGGACCCACCTCATAATTTCCCGGAAGGTATATTTTTTTCCCGTCATTAAAATGCCGACCCGGAATATCTTTGCCGCACCCGCTGCCGTTAGAAAAATGCTTACAATCATTATCCCGATACAGAGCAGTACTTCCCAAGCCATCGGCGAAGAAATGAGCAGACGCACAAACATCACGACAGGAGCTGTCATCGGAAAAAATGAAAGCACTACGGAAAGAGTCGATCCCGGATCCATAACCAGGACCGATATCAGCATCATCGGAAGGACTAAAAACAGTATAAGCGGCCAGGCTATCTGTCCGAGGTGTTGTTCATCCTCCGCTCCGGCACCTAAGGCCGCATACAAGCCCGCATAGAGAAAAAACGCCAGGATAAAAAACAGCACCATAAATCCGAGATTTATCAATGTAAGGGAAGCAGGCAGCTCGATATCGAATAGGGGACCGGCTATCTGCATAATAACAACGGCAATTGCAATCCATACTCCGTACTGCAGAATACCGGCAAGCCCGCGGCCGAATATTTTCCCCATCATCAGTTCCCTCGGCCGGACCGATGAAAGCATGATTTCAACCGTTTTCGAATTTTTCTCCATCAGCACGGCGCGGCCGATCATTTGCCCGTAAAGGAGGACCGTCATGTAGATAAGCATGACAAAGGCGATGGAAGTGAAAATGACGGACCCGAAGTCCTCTTTTTCTCCGGAAGCAAGGGCCTCCGTTTCTACCCGTACCCGTTTCATCATCGAATTGATTTTTTGTTCCCCCACCCCCTCATTTCTGAGACGGACCGACATAATAACGGCATTGAGCATGCCGGAAACACTCTCGGAAACATATATGTCCGTCCCCGATTCGGAATAATAGGTAACCGTGTCGGTTTCGAGATAATTCGGCGGCACGACGAGAAATCCCTGCAGGCTTCCTTCTTTTGTTCCGGCCGCTAATTCCTCCCGTGATGCTCCGGCCTCAAAGCTGATGTTGCTGTTCTTTGACACGGTCTGCAGTGATTCCATCAAAGGAACGGGAACACCGTACACTCCCACGGTTACCTCCCTGCCTGCCATCCCGCGGTTTGTAAGCAGCCCCGGCAATACCGAGACAGCGATAAGCAAAAAGGGACCGATGATTGTAATAATGACAAACGCCCGGTTTCCGGTAGTCATTTTGAATTCCTGGCGAATGATCTTTCCAACTCTTCTACTTTTTTTCATATCCCGCCTCCCGCGATTCCGTTCCGACAAGGTCGACAAATATTTTGTGGAGTGAAGGGGCCGCAACTTCGAACCTGCGGATGCTGATGTTCCCGATTAATTTCGCAAGCAGTGTGTCCGGCGAGGCGGAATCGGCGAGATCGATCTCCACCCAGCGGGGATACCTGATAAGCTTCCGGACTTCCGGAAGGGCGTCAATAAAGGAGCCGTCGCCTTCGAACTCCAGAATGACCGATTTTCTCCCGTAGGAATCTTTAATACTCCCCATCTCACCGGAAAGTACTTCCCGGCCTTTGTTGATAAGAAACAGCCGCGAGCATATTCGTTCCGCGCTTTCCATATTGTGGGTAGAAAATAAAACGGTTTTTCCCTCTTTTCCCATTTCCAGAATCGACTCACGGAGCATATCGGTGCTCACCGGATCCAGCCCGGAAAAGGGTTCATCAAAAAACATCATATCCGGGTTATGGGCAACAGCGGCGACAAACTGTGCCTTCTGGGACATTCCCTTCGAGAGTTCTTCGATTTTCCGCTCTTTCCAGGGGCTGAGTTCAAACCGTTCAAGCCACATATCAATATTCTTTTCCGCGGCGGCCGTTTCCATCCCTTTCAGAGAGGCCAGATACGCGAGCATCTCGCCGAGTTTAACCTTTTTATAAAAACCCCGTTCCTCCGGCAAATAGCCGACCCGTTCCTTGTCTTCCTCCGCCGGCGGTTTTCCGTCGAACAAAATAGTGCCGCTGTCGGGGAGAAGGATGTTCATAATCATTCTGATGATTGTCGATTTCCCCGCCCCGTTCGGACCGATTAGTCCGAAAATCCTTCCGGGCTCTGCCGAAAAGGAAACATCGTCTACGGCGGCTGTTTCTCCGAAACGTTTCGATACCGACCTCAACTCAAGCATAAGCCGTCCTCCTCCTATACTTTATTTAACGACTGCAGTTTCATCATGTCCGAAAAAGAAGCTTTCAATTTCAACAGCCGCTGCTGATACGCCTGCAGGCCGCTTACTTTGCCCGTTGTCATCGCCTCGAGGACGGTGGTATTCATTTCGTAATGGATTTCCGGACCCGCCTCCGGCCCGTCCTTCTTTTCCGGGTTACCCGCTTCACCGTCTGTAAAGGTGATAGTCCAATACTCGTCAATGTCGGGAAAATAATACTGCATTACCTTGTTCCAGTTTTTAAAATTGTGCGCGATTTTTTCATTCCCGAAATTCCGCCGCTGCTCTTCCATCAGGGCCGTCAGCGCCTCGGGGCCTAACGGCTCCGCCTCGGACAGAATATCCGCCCCGCCGGTCCGGTGACCGTCCAAGGCCTTTCTCGACCGTTTTTCGAAAAAGAGGACGTCCCCGATCCTGCGGAGCACTGCACGGCCGCGGGAAACCTCCGTCACCAATCCGCGGGACAGCAGTTCGGCGGCAACGTCTTGTAGGCCCAGTACTCCGAGCTGCTGAATCGACTGCATTCCCGTCGGAACGTCCCAGCCCCGCAGGTCGTAATACTCGGCGCGAAGCCGTTCGAAAGCGGGGACATCGACTTTCGTCCCGATCCGCGATATCTTTTCGCCGTTTTTGCCCGGAACAATGCAGTCGGGGTCCGCCACATGGTATTGCAGGGGACGGTAATGAAACTCTTCGGCAAGATAATCGTCATCCTTCGGCCGGTGCCCCTCCCGGAGCAGGACGGCCCGCTGCAGGTTGAAAACCCGTTCGCCGAAGCGATAGAGGTCCGTTTCGCTGTATTCACGCCCCGTTACGGCGGACAGCACCCGGCACTCGATGCCCGGATCGCCGACGTGGTCCGTCCCCTTCGGCTTGTCGATTACCGGATACATCCAGTCGCAGATTCCCATGCACTCTTTTGCAAACTGCCGGTCCTGTATCCGCTTCGCGGCCTCCGCCTTGCCGGCCAGGGTGGTCATATCAGCCGCCTCGGGACTGCCCCAGAACCGTTGCCCGATCCCGCGTACAACATCACTGGAGATATGGGCCTCCTCCACCCCTTTTGCCCAGCTCGACCACTGGGACAGGACAAGCCCGGCCTCATGGAGCTGCTGGATCGGCTCCCGGGTTTCAAAGGGGAGAAGCATAATGTTGACGGTACAGTAGCGGGGATCGTAGGGATCGTTGAAGCTGAACAGGTCATACGCCTCTTTTCCCCGTTTTCGCGCGGCTTTTTCAGCGCCTTCCGCCAATGCTTCTCCGAAGCCTTCTTTCAGCGACGTTTTCCGCACCAGTTCTTCGATAAATTCCAAACTTCCGGCCTTCTCCAGCGGAAGGCCGCTTTCCTCGGCCGATATGATCCCTTCGGAATGGCAGCGCAGCAGCCATTCGATCAATAACTGTACCTGCCAGGTGTCGATCCCGTATTCGTCGCAGACCCGGTTTGCATGAAAGGGAACGTCGTTTTCCTCGTTGTAATAGCCCCAGGCGTGCTGCATGTAAAAAAAGCGGGACTGACACATATGTTTACCGCTCTTCCCGTTTTCCGCGGTGTATCGCACCCGAAGACAGGAGGCCATACATCCGTAGCAGGGAAGCTTCTTTATGTTCGCCCCGTGGGCCATGAAATCAAGGCCCCACACCTTGACGTTACCCCGGCCGAAACTCTTTATTTCCTGCTGCAGGCCCCGCAGCCGCTCCCGGTCCGCAACCCCCGGGTCCCGGCGGGAGCCCCGCACCGCTACGGCCTTCAGATTTTTCGAACCCATAACGGCCCCCATCCCTCCGGAGCACGAGGCATCGCCGTCGGCAAACACCGTAGCCAAGGGGACCAGGTTCTCCCCGGCGGGGCCCATAACCGCCGGCTTCCAGCCCCGCGCCTGCAGGTACTCCATGGTTTCCACCGTACTCTTCCCCCACAGCTCCCCCGCCGGCTTGACCTCAACCTTGTCGTCATCTATATAGAGCACCACGGGCTCTGCCGCCCTGCCCTGCACTATCAAACCGTCGCAGCCCGCGAACTTGAGTTCCGCCCCGAAGAAACCGCCCAAATTGCCGTAGCAGAAATGTTCCCGCTCCGGGAAGGGAGATTTCGCGAAGATCCCCCACCGGGACCCGCCGATTCCGCTCTTTATCCCCGCGAGGGGACCTACAGCAAAAATAAGCCTGTTTTCAGGGTCCAGCGCACCCGTTTCAGGCGGCACCTCGTCCCAGTAGATCGCCGTTGCGATACCCCGGCCGCCTAAAAAGCGATCGGCGTAACGGGAGGTATCGATATATTCATGTGTGCCGGCGGAAAGGTCCACCCGCAGTATTTTTCCCGAATAGCACTCCGGTAAAGGCATGATGAACTCCTCCGCTCGATGATAACGGGGACACTGCCGCCGGGTCAAGAGAACGGGATAGGCCGGTTAGTATTATCTAAAGAAATGAAGGAATTCGACAGGTTCATAAATTGGCAATTCCGAGTAGATATACTCTTCGGTGTTCCTTGTAACAATACACTCACATTGGTTATTATTCGCGGCAGCATTTTGAAGAGCATCTTCAAAATCGGAAAAAGCAGATGATAGCGCCTCCAAGGCATCCGCGTGTTGAACGGGAATAACGGTGATGTATTCAAGAAGTCCGGTTAAAAACTGACGGGACTTTTGCTCCCCGCCAGCCTTTCGCAGTATATAATATAGGTTGCCAATACTATTTGCGGAGGTAAATCCCATAGAAATATAATTTTCCAATAACGACAATACCGTTTTGCTTGCTAGGACAAAAGGCTTCCGGGCTAAAGCAACGTCTAAAATAACGTCGGTATCTACAAAAACCCGCTTTATCATAAATATTTATCTTGCCGGTATCTGAAAACATTCCGGTCAATGAATTGGTAATTGGAGATTGCAACTCAGCACCGACTATAAAGTTGAATCTACCGGAGGAAAGATTTCGCAAATATTCTTCGACAATCTTTGATACGCTTTTCTTTTTTTTTCGCGCGTACGTTTTCGCTTGTCGGATAATTGACTCTTCAATTGTCAATGTGAGTTTTTTCAGCACTCCTCTTTCCATACGTATAAATTAACACTATAACACGTATTTGTCAACTTGATTTATTTACGCCCTTTCCCGCCGGGATCTTTAGAGCAGACTCTTCCCCAGTTCATATGCGGCGTTCAGGACATCACCTGATTTGCGGCTGCCCCCGCTTCTTCCGCGTTGCAGTAAACCGTCCCTTTAATCTTCATGCCGCTATTTTTCTTCCTCGGACTTCCCAGCCACAGGACGGCCTTTTTTTTCTTCCCTTCCGTCATTGCCTACTCCTCACGTTCGGGTTATTATTCGGTATCGTACCAAAAGCAGGATCGAGGTGAAAGTAAATGAAATCATCAGGCTTTAGCGACCTCCGTATCGTCGATAATTTTTATCAGACAAGCTCCTTTTATCCGATGCCGGTGCTGCTCATCGGCACGGTAGACGAAAACGGACAAACCAATATAGGACCGTATTCTCTCTGTTTTCCCTACTACATAGCCGGGAAAGATTACTATGCCATGCTGTTAGAAACCCGGAACAACAGCAACAAAGCGGTCAATCTGCTGCGGAACCCGTTTTGTACCATCAACTTTATTCCCGACCGGCGGAAGTATATGAAGGAGTGTGTCCGTCTCGGGTTTCCCGGCGATTCGACGGCGGAAAAAATGAAGGATTGCCTGTTTACCCTTGCCGACGGCGAGCGTGCCCGGGATTATCCCGACGGCGAGTATCCGTCAATAGTCGAAGAATCGTTTCAGATATTCGAGTGCACCTGGGACAGTACGCTTGAAAATGCGGGAAAGTGGACGGCCGCCGATCATCCGCAGCGGAGGGAGGACGGTACCTACGACCCGCCGTACAACGACTTTAACGGCATTACCAGCGAATTCGGCGCCCCTACCGGGAGAAAATTGCAAAAAACAAAGGGACCGACGCGCAGACGGTTTTTTACGCCGCAAACAGGATGGACCCGGAAATAACCTTTACCATGGAAGCGTGTGAAAAACTCGCAAAGGTGCCCCGGATATTTTTAAACACCGCACTGAAGGGCTGCGTTGACTGGGCAAAGGAGCAGGACGTCGGAGAACTGGGCCCGGAACACATGGATAGAATCCGTGACAAGCGTGCGGGAGAAAAAGGATGACGGGAATTATCCCCGGCCACAGCTGCTTCTATTCAAATTCGAACTGAATAATGCCTTTTTAGATAACGGCGATGTTTTCCGCATTACCGGCACCGAGTTCCGTCAGCACGTTCGTCGAACTTACGATTTCGTTAATACCCGAGGCAATTTCCTCTATTCCCTGAAGGTGTTCGGTTGAAAGATTTGACAGCCTCACCATCGTATCCTGAACAATAGTAATCTTTTCATCAATATTTTTCGAAGAATCCCGGACTTCTTCTGTTATGGAATTCATCTGTTGCACGCCAACATGTATCTGTTCACTTCCGGATGACATTTCATTCATTCCGTCTAAAAGCTGTTTGATACTATCCGCAATTGAAAGAATTTCCTTCTGCATCATTGCAAAGGTATTCCCCGCATGCTCGGACATCTGCCGCGTTTTTTCAATCCGTTCTAAAATTCCTTTAATTGAATCGGAAATTTTCTTTGTGTTTTCCCCCGTTGTTTCGGCAAGTTTTCGTATTTCTTCCGCCACGACGGCAAACCCCCTACCGGCATCGCCAGCGTGAGCTGCTTCAATTGCTGCATTCATTGCAAGCATATTAGTCTGCGCCGCGACCTGATTAATAATCATAATCAGATCGAAAATGGAAGTTGCGGAATCGGCTATCTCCTGAATCGCGTTTATAGTCTGCGAAATATCGTCTTCGCTCTCATTCACTACTTCGGTCAGTTTTTCCAGTTGCGATTCTTTTTCTTTCGCCATGGAAGACAGACCGTTAATCGTATCTATCATTGATGTAATGCCGGCGGAAGATTCCTGTACCGCTGAAGACTGGTCATCGATCCTTTCCGATATCCTTGTTACTGAATCTTTCGTAGTTTCAATTACATTCCGAATGGTTTGTACTTCCGAATTGAGGAAGTTCGTTTTGTCCCTGAAGGAGGTTGTCGTTCCTGAAATTTCTTCGATTGTTACCGAAACCTCTTCCGAGTTTGCGGCTAACTGCTCGCCGATCTCTTTACTCTTCTCGTTTACCTGACCCAGGTCGTTAATTACATCCCGAACCCGTGCCGAAAATTCGTTGAGCATACCGGCGAGGGTCCCTATTTCATCTCTGGAACGAACTGTTATTTCCCTATTAAGCGTTATTGCACCGGAAAGATTATCTTTAAGACCGGATATTATGCTGTTAACCGGCTTTGAGATGAATCTTCCGATAAAAAAGTTGATAAAGAACACAATAAGAAGGGAAGCCGCGATAAATATAATAAAATAGAGGCGAAAAATATTTAAGACCCCGTATACATCATCCTGATAATAAGTTGTAACAACGATCCAATCGTAACTTTCCATGTAGGAATAACGGGCCAGTCGCTGGGAATAGCTGCTCTCATCCTCATTTTTCCAAGGATAGGTAATTACCCCTTCCTTTTTCTCGCACATTTCCCTGATAAAATACCGTCCATTGGAATCCCGGGCATCATAAATATTCTCGCCCTTTTGAAAGGGATGAATAATGAGATTACCCTTACTGTCCATGATATAGGGATACCCGTTTTTCCCAAAATCCATTTGAAGAATTGTCCTCTCGAAATCTTCGGGATTGACGAGATGGTTAAATTCACTCTTATACGATGATGCCCACACCATAATGTCCCAAGGTTCAAAATAGGACAACCACCCGGCCTTTGCTCGTTCCGTTTCTTCTCCTTGGTTTTTCCACATATATTCGAGGTAGCCGTTTTTCATCGCCATTGCCTTCTGCATGAACTCAAGCCCGCTGGCATCGGCCCCTTCCGATTTAGGATGGATAGAAAGAACACCCCCGGTACTTACTCCGGCTAAATACCCTGTATCGCCGATTTTTCCATACTGCGGATCTAATAGTATTTCCCGTACAGCGGAATATGCTTCCTCTTCCCTTAATTCTCCTGCGGTGTATTTACCGTAGAACTTTTCCATCAATTCACGGTTTTTTTCGGCAAGGGTACGTAAATGTACTTTAATCGAGGTTTCCGCGGAACAATCAATCAGGTCAACGATACTCTCATTTTTGTTTTTGAGGTCTTTGTCGATACCATCGATTATTATTTCCCGGACCCGGAAAAATATAAACAAACTGAATGCAATGAGAATAACCAAAAAAGCGGCATTGTTGATGATGATGATCTTGTTCCTGATTTTCAAGAAAGCACTCCTGTAGATTTAGCTTTTATCATTATATGAAGATTTTTAAAAAAAGTCACGAAATTTAAAATCAGCATTTGAGTTTTCCCCTTCTACT
>CAZSGZ010000116.1:9845-10464 GCA_964606455.1 uncultured Spirochaetales bacterium | reverse complement strand
AAGGGTTTTCAAATATTACTGTTCTGATTATAATCGAGGTATTATGAAGGACGATTTCGGTATTACCGATGAACACGGTCACTGGCGGCCGCCCTATCCAAGTACATATTCACCGCTATTCGAGAAACCGGTAAGCTTTAAAGAGTTTTTGAAATTTCTTTTCGGCTGGGGAGGTTATATCTGGCCCCGGCACGCGGTTTATACCGGTCTCGCATTTTTTACCTACTATGTGCTGCAGCCCGGCTTTTCGGTTACCCGGGAATTCGCCGCCGGATGGATGCTGCTGATGTTCGCGCGAAATATTACCCTGATGTGGATTGTATTTGGCGGGTACCATCTTATTTTGTATACCCTGAAGCTTCACGGAAAAGAGAGAAAATACAATCCGAAATGGCAGGCAACAAACGAGAAGCGTTTCCTTTTCAATAATCAGACCTGGGATAATATTTTCTGGAGCTGCATTTCAGGTGCTGCGATATGGACTGCCTATGAAGCGGTCTATATGTGGGCCGCCGCGCGGGGCATCGTTCCTCTTATCAGTTTCGAAGCTAAGCCGGTGCTCTTCGTGGGATTGTTTTTTCTTATTCCGCTCTGGAGAGAGGCGCATTTCTATTTTATC
>CAZSGZ010000116.1:0-9835 GCA_964606455.1 uncultured Spirochaetales bacterium | reverse complement strand
AATTTCAATCCGGGGCCCTGGTCCGGAATGGCAATGCATCCGGTTGAGCACATATTGTATGTAAGTGTCGTGCTTATCCATTTTATCGTGCCCTCTCATCCGGTGCATTTCTTCTACAATGCCCAGCTTACCGCCCTTACGCCGGCGGGGGGGCATCACGGATTCGAGGGACCGCTTTTCGGCGGCCTGCTGCCCACGGGAGATTATTTCCATTATCTGCATCATAAGCACGTGACCTGTAATTTCGGAACATCGATCATTCCCTGGGACCGCTGGCTCGGCGTCTATTTCAACGGTGAAGGGGAGTACAAAACAAAAAAGCGGGACAAAAATGATTGAAGGGTTCGGCTCCCGGTTTATCATTCTCGTCGAGGTTATGCCTCCCAAGGGACCCCGGCCTGAACCGGTCCTCGCCGCGCTGGAGTCCTGCCGCGGTATTCCAATCGACGGATTTTCAGTTCCGACCAATCCGGTGGCGCGGCCCTATCTGGACGCGCTTACTCTCTGTACACTGGTGAGCCGGCGGATGGATAGGCCTTCCCTCCTGCATTGTACGACCCGGGACCATAACCGGATCGGGCTGCAGAGCCTGCTGTGGGGCGCGAAGGTGTCCGGTATTGAAACGGTCGTTGCCGCGAGCGGCGACGCCGTCGGTACTGTCGACAGCGACAGCGTTACCGCGGTCCGCGATATCGATGTTTTCGGTTTGGTCCGGCTTTGCCGGGAAGAGGGTTTTCAGACCGGAGTCGTGTTCGACCCGCGCTGGGACGACGGAGGAATAGAAATCGAGGTCGAGAGGATGCGCCGGAAGGTCGCTGAAGGCGCCCAATTCGTTATTACTCAGCCGATTTACGACGATGCGACCGCGGATAGTATTCACTCAAAGCTGTCCGGCTGCGGTATTCCCGTCATGATGGGCATCCTCCCTCTCTATTCACCAAAGCATGCGGAGTATCTCCACCGTAACGTATCCGGTATTGTGGTTCCCGATACCGTTAGAGGCGAAATGAGAGGGAGCGGTAATCCCCGGGAAACGGGAATTAACCAGGCCAGGGAAATGCTTACCGCCGCGAAACAGCGCTTCACCGGGGTATGTATTATGCCCCCCTTCGATAAATACGATTTGCTGCCGGAGATACTCGGCTGATGGTCCCTGGACGATGCCTAAAAAAATTATTACAATTAATATGACATGAAGTACCTTGTGTTGGGAATTCTTTTTATTCCTTTTCTTGCCTTTGCGGGGGGAAGCTCCGAAACCGCTCGGGAAGAAGCTGCCCTGGAGGAATACCGGGATGCCGCGGAAGCCGTCCCTGAAGATGACGAAAAATGGGCGGAGAAACGGAAGGAGATGGTCGCCGGAACCATAGAAGCAAGAGGAGTGAGCGCCCCGAAGGTCCTTGCCGCGATGCGGAATGTTCCAAGGCATGAATTCGTTCCCCGGGACAAGCGGAGGATCGCCTATACCGATCAGCCACTGCCTATCGGTTACGGACAAACGATTTCACAGCCCTATATTGTAGCCTATATGACGGAGGTGCTTTCCCTCGATGCGGATGATAGAGTCCTTGAAATCGGTACCGGCAGCGGGTATCAGGCGGCAGTGCTTGCTGAAATTACCGACGAAGTGTATACCATCGAAATTATCGATGAGCTTGCGGAAAGCGCGCGGGAGCGGCTGAATCGGCTCGGGTACGGATCCGTTCAGGTAAAAAACGGGGACGGGTATTACGGCTGGGAGGAACACGCGCCGTTCGACGCGATTATCGTTACCGCCGCGGCCGGTCACGTTCCGTCCCCGCTCATCAAGCAGCTTGCTCCCGGGGGCAGGATCATTATACCAATCGGCGGAGTATATCAAGTCCAGCAGCTTACCCTTTTGGAAAAATCAGCGGAGGATGAAATGCATTCCCGGCAGCTGATGTCCGTGCGCTTTGTTCCGTTTACCGGCGCCGTCGAGGAAACGGACGGCAATTAAATGGCACGGAAAGCGTCTTTTTATGCCGCGGCTGTCTGTGTGCTTTCCATCCTTGTTATTTCCTATCAAATAAGCATTATCAATGCTTTGGAATTTGTAAGCTACAGCCGTTTTGCCAATCTGATTATCAGCTTAGCTCTTCTCGGATTCGGAGCAAGCGGAACATTTCTCTCCTTTTTTCAGATCTATACGAAAAAACACTCTTTTGCGGTATTTTCCATACTTTTCCTGCTGCTGATAATTACCGTTCCTTTCAGCTATCTTCTTGCCTCCGCGATTTCTCTTGATATTCAGTATATATTTTTTTCTTTCCGGCAGTTTCTCCGGTTTTTAGCTTATGCCCTCTGTTTCTTTGTGCCCTTTTTTCTTTGCGCGCTGCTCATCGGGGCATCCCTTGCCCTGTACCGCGATTCAGTGTATCTCATATACGGGGCAAACCTTTTCGGCAGCGGCATCGGAGGAATTCTCGTACTTCCACTTTTTTTTCTAATTCCCCGGCATCTGCTGCCGCTCCGGCTTACCCTGCTTGCCCTTTGCGCCTACATACTCTGGGCCGCGGGAGAATGGGAGAACGTTTGCCGATACCGGCTGCTGACCCGGGCGGCGGCTGCAGCGGGAATAGCCGTCAGCTTGTTTTCCTTTTTTATTTTTCCCGAAATCCGTCCGGACCAATATAAAACGATTTCTTATTTGGAAAGACTATCGCGGCAGGGCTCCGCCGAGGTCATATGGTCTGCCCACGGACCGCGGGGAATACTCCATCTGTACGCTTCAGACACGTTTCATGATGCTTTGTTTGCAGGCCCTGCTTCTCCGGAAGCCCCTCCAAAACAATTCATGCTTGTAAAAAATGGCGAGCACGCGGGAACAATATTCGATGTGCGGAGTGAGGCTGAAGCTGCCATTCTCGACTATACGCCGCAGTCGCTCTCTTACCGCCTGCAGACTTCTCCGGACGTACTCATTTTAGGAGAAACGGGAGGTACGAATATCCTGCTTGCACGGCGGTTTGCCGCCGCTTCAATTACAGCAGTACAGCAAAACCCAAAAATCCACAATTTGTGGACCGAAGTGCTTCCGGCGCACGGTGTTTTTGTTTTTTCAGGGCGGGACCTCGGGCTGGTGAACGGGAGTCCGAGGCTTTTTGTCAAATCGGCGGAAAAACGGTACGACATTATCCACATCGCTTCCGCCGAGGGGATGCCGGCACTGCAGTCGGGCTTGTCCGCGGCGGAAGAGAATTATCTTCTAACAGTGGAAGGGATGCGGGACTGCCTTCGGCTTCTTTCAGACGGCGGTTGTATAGCCGTTACCATGGGTCTGCAGTCCCCGCCGAGGGACAATATAAAAATTATCGCCCTTTTTAACGAGGCTTTGCGCCAAGAAGGAAGTAAGCACCCCGAAGAGCATATCGTACAGGGAAAAAATTATCTTGCCGCAACCACTCTCGTATTCAAACAACCCCTCGGCGAAAAGAGAAAAGCTGATTACCTCCGGGAAGCTGCATCCATGCAGATGGACAGTGAATGGCACCCGCAAATAGAGAGTGATGCAATTCTCCAGCGGAATGTCATTCCCGGCCCGCCCGGAAAAACGTATTCCTACCTGCATCACGGCGCTCGGCAGATTTTTTCAGGAAATGAAATGTCTTTCTATAAGCATTATATCTACGATGTATCACCTCCTGCGGACAATAAACCCTACTTTCATCATTTCTTTCGGTGGAAATCGGTTCGGATTATTATGGATAGTCACGGTCCGAATTGGTTCCAGAGTTCCGAGCTCGGGTACCTGCTGCTTCTTTGCACATTCGGCGGGATAACGGTCCTTTCTTTTCTGTTTATTCTCATTCCATACCTTGTAGGCAGCCGGTCCTATTTGGAACCTGCGGATCGCGGTGCGGGGAGAAGACCTTTCTGGTATTTGCTTATTTATCCGGCCATCGGCGCGGGTTTTATGTTTGTTGAGTTGGTGATGGTCCACCGGCTCGGTATTTTTCTCGGTCCGCCGGTATACAGTATTGCCGCTGTTATAACCTCCATGCTGGTGTTTTCCGGCATCGGTTCGGTGGCGCAGGGTAGGGTCCATCTCCCGCCGCATAGGAAAATTCAGGCCGCTTGTATCGGCGTGGTAGTTTTTTTGTCCGCTGCAATACTTTTATTCAGACCCTTTGTCGATTTTCTCGCCTCACGGGGCAGTGTTTTCAGGTTTTCAGCGGCACTTGTTTTTATCGCTCCGCCGGCATTTTTTCTCGGCTGGTTTTTCTCGGGGACATCCCAAGCCCTTGTATGGCGGTATCCCAAGTCACTTCCCCTGGCTTGGGGGTTGAACGGATTTGCCTCCGTTTCGGCAGCCCCTTTGGCTACTATTCTCGCAATGCGCCTCGGCTATAACGCCGTTTTGATTATCGCCGTCGGACTGTATTCCCTTGTCGGGGCGGCAACGTTTCTCTGGGAAAAGAAATAAAACAATTTTCTTGACCACCCGTATTACCTGTCCTATACTGGAAACAAAAAAAGGCAGGTGTTTATGGAACGGGAGTTTATCATGATTAAACCGAATGCCATTAAACGAGGGCTGCTTGGTGAAATTATTTCCCGCATCGAGGGAAAGGGCTTGAAAATTATCACACTTAAAATGCTTAAAGTAAAGAGAGAGCAGGCCGAACGGCAGTACTCTGTTCATAAAGGGAAACACTTCTACAACGGTTTGATTGAGTACACCACCAGCGGCCCGGTTGCGGCAATGGTGGTTGAGGCTGAACACGCCGTAAAGGTAACCAGAAGATTAATCGGGCCGACAGACCCGGAGGAGGCACCGCCCGGAACAATCCGGGGTGATTACGCGTTAGAAATTCTCCGCAATGTTATCCATGCAAGCGATTCTCCTGAAAATGCCCGAAATGAATATCAGATATACTTTACGGAAGAGGATTTCATCAAGTATTAAATTTTAGCTCTATTCGAGGAGGAGCTTTCTAAGAGCGTGATTGGTCCGCGTAGCTTTTCCCTCTTTTATAAGCGTTGTGAGGGCATCCATACCGATGCGGTCGATTTTATTTTCCAGCGTTACCAGCGTTTCGATGCTCGCCGACAAGGCTTCGGCGGCTTCTTCCCGGTAAGGATACTGGTCCATTGAATACCAGCCGGAATATTCATATTTCCGCAGCCAGTATAAAAGTTCCAGATATTCGACATGGTGAATAGATCCGACAATCATATCGTTGTCCCAGTTCCGGTAATTATCGTTAAAATGCATATGGAAAAGCTTCCCGTAACGAAGCAGCAGCTCCGCGCTTTCCGCCATGTTCTCTCCCGCCATCATCGCGTGGCCGGTGTCGATGGTAACGCCCACATTGTCCCGCTTCGTTTCCAGAGCAAAAAGCAGGGTATTGGCAGCTGTCGCGAAAAAACTGTGGTTCCGCGGTTCCTGGGGTTTATATTCCAGTGCAATACGGATGCCGGTGTTGTAATCCGCCAATTCGGTAATAGCCTCCAGAAGCCACGCGTGGGCTTCGTCGAAATTGCCCTGAAAAGGATAGTCGTAACCGTCCTGCCCGTTCCATATGTTGATAAGCCCGCAGCCGATTTCCGCCGCGGCGTCGATCATCTCTTTTGTCGCGCTTACCGCTTCTTTTCTAACAGCGGTATCGCGGGAGGTAAAAGCGCCGTTTCCCCAGCGCTTTTGCGCGAAGTGGTCCGGAATAATGCTGCTGCATTTCATGCCGGCTTGCTCGAGAAGTTCTTTTATTTCCAAAACATTGCCTTCGGTGATGTCCCAGCTCCCCACCAGCTCGATGCCGGAAACATGCCCTATAACCGCTGCCTGCTCTAACATTTTTTCTTTTGACGGCTGGTCTTTATAGCCGCTGGACAAAAATCTGTCGCAAGTATTTCCAAGGTTCCCTAAGATAACCGAATAGTTGTTCATCCCGATCCTCCGCTGCCGAAAGTATAAAACAGGCGCCGCGGAAGTGCAAGAAGCAAAACTTCCGGCTTGACGGCAGCGGGAATAAAATCGTACCATTTATAGCAATGGACCAATTAAAAAAAGTAACCGGACTCCCGCGCGCCGTTATGATAGCCGCGATAGCGGCGGTACTGGCGGTGGTTCTTTATTTTATCAGCAGCTTCAACTACCTGTTGTTTCATACTTCCGCGGAACTGTTCAGCATTGTTATCGCATTCGGACTGTTTACCATCGCCTGGAATGCCAGAACATATTCGGAGCACGGTTATTTAATCCATCTCGGCACGGCCTTCCTGTTCATCGCGTTTCTCGATTTGCTGCACACACTTTCGTACAAGGGAATTTCGATATTCCCCGGACCAAACGATTACGCCACGGAGCTCTGGATTGCCGCGCGCTATATCGAGAGTCTGACACTTCTTGTTCTTGTGCTGCTGGCAAAGCGAAGGCCGGACAGAAGGCGGTTTGCGGCAACGATGCTGCTGTACGGAGCCGTAACCGCCGGGGTCATTGTTTCGGTTTTTATCCTGGAAATATTCCCCCGCTGTTTTGTGGAGGGGCCGGGGCTGACTCCTTTCAAAAAAGGAAGCGAATATATCATATCATTTATTCTCGCTGCTTCCGGAGTTGTTATTTACCTTCGCCGGCGGAGTTTCGAGGCCCGGGTATACCGCTTTCTTTTGTGGTCCATCATTCTTACTATTTTGAGTGAACTCTCCTTTACTTTTTACATTGATGTGTATGGAGTTTCCAATTTCATCGGTCATCTGCTAAAAATCGGGTCGTTCTATCTCATTTACAAGGCAATAATCGAAACGGCATTTAAGGAACCCGTCAACCTGCTGTTTCAGAAACTTGCGAAGAGTAATCAAGAGAAGGACCGGCTGTTCAGCATCATCGCCCACGATTTAAAAAACCCGTTCAGCGGCATCGAATCCTCCTCTCAGCTCCTGCTCAACGAGTTTGATGATATGCCGGATGAGGAAAAAAAAGAATTCCTTGTGCTGATACGGAAATCCGCACGGCTGGCAACGCGGCTTTTGGATAATCTCCTTCTCTGGGCCCGGCTGCAGACCGGCAGAATGAAGGCGGTGCCGGAAAATTGCCGGCTTCAGTACATTGTTTCGGAAAATATGGAACTATATATGAATAACGCGAGGCAGAAAGATGTTGTTCTTTATAACAATATACCGGAGGGCTTTACCGTTTTTGCCGACAGAGTGATGATCGATCTTGTTGTAAGAAATTTGCTTTCAAACGCGATTAAATTCACCCCGGCGGGAGGGGCGGTTTATTTCGAAATTCCTTTTCCCGCGTCCGTGCACGGGGCAGCGGCGTCGTTTTCCGTTCGCGACACGGGGACCGGGATACCTCCGGCGCTGCACGATACTCTCTTTGTTCATCGCGAGGGAAGTTCTGCCCCTGGGACAAACGGTGAGGAGGGAAGCGGCCTCGGCCTTGTTCTGTGCAAAGAATTTCTTGACCATAATAACGGCACAATTTCGGTACGGAGTGCCCCCGGTGAAGGCAGCACCTTTACGGTAACACTTCCCTCCGGTCCTTAGGTTTCTAAAAATTCATGCTGTATCCGCAGTATTTCCGGCAGATGCTTATTGAATAAATCGACAAGGTCCGGATCGAAATGGGACCCCCGGTTTTCTCGAAGCAGTGCAAGAGCGTCGTCAATTTTCCATGCTTTTTTGTAGGGCCGGTCGGAAGTCAACGCATCAAACACATCTACCAGCGCGGCAATCCGGCCCGACAATGGAATTTCCTCCTCCCGCAAACCGGATGGATACCCTGTTCCGTCCCACTTCTCGTGATGGGTAAGGGCAATTTCTCTTCCCAGGCGGAGCAGGTCCGAATCGTCCCCGTCTAAAATGTGAGCGCCGATGGTCGTGTGTGTTTTCATGATCGTCCATTCATCGAGATCCAGTTTCCCCGGCTTGAGAAGGATCTTGTCTGGAATCCCGATTTTTCCAATGTCATGCATAGGCGTTGCGTGAAGAAGGGTTTCGCTGTCGGCTTCACACCATCCGAAGTTCTCCGCAAGGAGGACGGCCATATGGCTTACCCGCATAATATGCTGGCCCGTTTCGTTGTCCCGGTATTCCGCGGCCCGGCCGAGTTTTTGCACTACCTGCAGCCTTGTCTGCAGAAGTTCGTTAGTCCGTTCGCGTACCATTTCATCCAGGGTGTCTTTCTGTTCGTGGACAATTTTGTGGGCGTTATGAACTTCCAGCATATTCCGCACCCGGGCTGCCAACTCGGTTATGTCAAAAGGTTTTGTCAGGTAATCCCGCGCCCCTTTTTTCAGTGCTTCTAAAAGAAATTCTCTTCCCTTTTGGGCGGTCAGCACCAGGACGGGAGGCAGAAGCGGGTCGTTGAGCTCCTTCAGCCGGTCTAAAACGTCAAAGCCGCTTAGATAGGGCATATTCAGGTCGAGAAGAATTAAATCCGGCCGTTGTTCCGTATATCGAGTTATCACTTCCCGGGGGTCCTGCAGGGGGACGATATTCGTATATCCGTTTATCGATAACGTTTTATCGAGAAGTTTTATATTGGTCAATTCATCATCTACGATGAATATCCGCGCCGATGAAAGGTCCGGATGTCCGTTTTTCATGCTCATACTATTACTCCTTCGGTGCACGCCTTGTTTTCGTATGGGAGTTCGAACCAGAAACTGCTTCCCGAGCCCTCCCTGCTTTCCATTCCGATTATGCCTCCCATCTCTTCTACTAACTGTTTGGTCATCGCAAGTCCGATTCCCGCGCCGGGTTTTCCGTCAAAGTCGGTTTCCGCTTTTTCAAAGGGTTCGAAAATAACATCGTGGTATTCCATAGGTATCCCCTGTCCGGTATCCGTAACGGTAATCCGGACACAGCCCGCGTGGGATACACAGGTTACCGTAACCGTTCCCCCCTCCCGGTTGTATTTAACGGCATTGGAAATAAGGTTCTGCAGAATCTGCAAAAGCCGCCGCCTGTCTGCCAAGACGCTGCATGATTCTTTCATCTCCGGGACAAGCGTTATTTTCCGCTCCGCGGCGGCGGGCCCCATTACCCTGAGGCTTTCCAAGATAACAGGGGGACACTCCACCGTTTCAATAGTCAATTCGTGCAGTTTTTCGTTGACCGCCGAAAACTCGAGCATGGTATCGATAAGGTTGAGGAGATTGTTGCCGGCTTTCAAGATTTCACGTACGTAATCCCTGTTTTCCTCCGCCGTTTCCGTGGTCCCCTCGATTTCAAAGAGCTGAGAAAAACCGATAATCGCGTTCAATGGAGTGCGCAGTTCGTGGCTCATCCGTGAGAGGAACCTCGTTTTTGCCCGGTTCGCTTTTTTCGCGGCATCTAAGGCGTACCGGAGTTCGTTTGTCCTTTTAGCAACAAGGTTCTCGAGATTATTCTTCAGCTGTTCCAATTCCCGCTGCTCCCGTATCCGCTGTGTAATGTCGCGAACGAAGGAAAAAAACTGGTTTCTTTCCTTCCAGAAGATGACACTTACTTCAACATCAAAATTGCTTCCGTCTTTTCTGCGGTGCCGGCTCTGAAAATAATCGGACCCGTATTTTACGATGTGTTCAATATGTTTCGCGGTATCGTCCCCTTTTTCGACTGCTTCGACATCCGGCACACTCATTTGGTTTAATTCCTCCGCCGTGTACCCTGTCATCCGGCAATACGATTCGTTTACATCTAAAAGCTCTCCCTTCGGGCCGACAAGCATAAAACCGTCCTGCGTTGCGTTTTTAAAAACAGTAAACTGTTCCGCCTGGTCGCGGACCATAGCCGCGGTATGTTTGCTCGATGTAATATCGATAAAGGTCGCCATTACATGGGTTATTTCCCCTTCGGTATTCTTCACCGCACTCGCGGAAAGGTG
>CAZSGZ010000115.1:616-10627 GCA_964606455.1 uncultured Spirochaetales bacterium | reverse complement strand
CGCGCTATGGACTCCACCGATTTGCTCAAATGATCGCAAATCGTGGCGGAAAGGAGTTGGCTTCCAGGGTTCGCCTTCCTGGCTCTCCCTTCCAGCCCGCCTCCGATCCTAAATCGACTTCCTGGTCGTTTGCGCTCCAGGTATTCGCGCCGGGCTTACGTTTCAAGTCCTTTCCTCTCTTCGCAAAAAAAAGGCAGATCACCCTTCGGGCAACCTGCCTTTTTGCGGCGGAAAGGACTTGAACCTTCACGAGAGCAATTCCCACTAGCCCCTCAAGCTAGCGTGTCTACCAATTCCACCACCGCCGCGCGCGTGTAAGCAGGAAGAATGTAGAATATTTTATGAAGTTAGTCAAGAGAAATGAACAGGCCTATTTTGTCAGCTTCAGTCCCGCCTGCAGGGCAAGTTCTATTGCCTTCAGGACCGATTTGTTCCGTCCCGAGGGGGAGGGTATTGTCTGGACGCGGGTGGAGTTGTTTTTCAGTACCGCCGCGGCCTGCTTTCGGGCCCATGGTTCATCGAGGGGGCTGCCGTTGTATGTTAGGCGGATTGACATAATCTCTCCCTCCTCTATTTCGAGGACTGCCGTATATTTTTCGTCGTTTCTGATATAATTCCCCGCGTACGATCCCGCGGGAATCGTGCCTACTGCATGTTCATGTATCCCGCCGCCTCGGACCGCCGCCGGGAATACCGCGAACAGCACAAGTATAAGCGGCAGGGCAAGGAAGCTTGTTGTTGTACGGTATCGTTTCATATCTATTCCTTAAAATCGGTATTCTTATTATAACAGTAGCACACCGGAGGAGAAAAAACCGAATGGAACGTGTGCGGAAAATTATCCCCCTTCTCGAGGCCCGCTACCCGGAAATTCAGCCGCTGTTGGAGTACACCGGCTGTTTTCAGCTGCTGGCAGCGGTTATTTTGTCGGCCCAGTGTACCGATGCCCGGGTAAACATGGTTACGCCGGTCCTTTTTGAAAAATATGACGGACCTCGGGAACTGGCGGAGGCCTCCGTGTCGGAAATTGAATCCATCATCTATTCCACCGGATTTTATAAAAACAAGGCCCGGCATCTGCGGGGCGCGGCCCGGGCAGTGTGGGAGAAGTTCGGGGGGAAGGTGCCGGAACAAATGGACGACCTCCTCGCCATTCCCGGGATCGGGCGAAAATCCGCTAACGTTATCCGGGCACACTGTTTCGGGCTTCCGGCTGTAATTGTGGACACCCATTTCAGCCGGGTGACCCGCCGCCTCGGATTGGCATCATCGGAAGGACCGGAGCGGATCGAACGAGAAATTGCCCTGCTCGTACCCGAGGAGCTGCAGACTGGGTTTTCCATGAGGATAAATTTGCATGGCCGGTATGTCTGTACGGCCCGAAAACCGGATTGTGCCCGCTGTATGTTGCGTGATGTGTGCGAATTTACGGTAAATTCGCGGAAATAATCGATTCCCAGTCGGAACTGTCCATGGGAGGACCGTTTTCGAAATGGTCCGTTAAATATTTGGTGCAGTTTTTCAGCCGCTGCGCCGTTTCCGTGGTAATAACATGTTCGATTTTACAGGCCTGGTCGGCGGCCTCTTCGGGGGGAAGAAGCAGAACTTTCTCTAAAAATGTTAGAATAATGTCATGCCGGTTCTCGATAGCGGCTGCCACGGAAAGTCCCTTCTCGGTAAGGCTGATGTATGAATTTTTTTCATAGTTTATCAGCTCCTTGTTTCGAAGAGTTTTTAAAGCACCCGTTACGGAAGGCATCTGCACCTGCAGCTGTTCCGCGATTTCTTTTACCCGTGCCACCCTGTTTTTCCGTTCTAAGAGAAGAATGGTTTCCAGATAATCCTCGAGGCTTGGTGTCAATGTTACTTTTTTAACCACACAAATAGTATACCCGAAAGAATAGTGGGGATCAATAAAAAAAGGTATTATTGCCTTTTCTAATCATTTCCGATTATATATACTATGAGTGTGGCAAATTTACCGGAAAGTATACAGCGAAAACTGGCAAAACTAACTGCCGATTTCACCTCCAGCCTCGCCGAGCGGTTTGAACAGATCGACGCGGGGATGAAAGTTCTCATGAATGGAGATGCGGACGCGGAGCAGCTGAAAACCCTGCATCTTCACACCCATAAATTGAACGGGTCGAGTTCCACATTCGGATATAATGCCCTCTCCGCCGCGGCGTCTAAAATGGAAAAGCTGCTTGCTTCCATTATCGGGACCGAAGATCTTCCTTCAGCATCGGAAAAGAAAGAATTATCCGACTTGTTTCTTGCTCTCCATAAGGAATGGGAGCGGATAGAACCGGAGGAGCCGGAAATGCTGGAACCGGAGCCGGAGAGCGGCGAGGATGAGTCCGGAGGAGAAGAAATCGATATGAGTTCGATAAAAAACCTCATCTACCTGTGCGGCGAGGGTCTTGAACTCCCCGGCGAGCTGCTGCAGCAGCTGGGCTTTTTCGGGTTCACTATTGAAAATATCTGTTCTACCGATGAATTGGATTCACTTCTCCGGGAGAAACCGAGGCGGCTGGTGCTTATCGATACCGAGTATCTGAATGTGCCGGAATCGGCGGAAACGACACTCGCGGAGATTAAATCGAAATATCACCCCTACTGCAATTACTTTTTTCTTTCAAATCAAAACGATTTTGATACCCGCCTAAACGCGGTGCGGGCCGGTGGAGATGCCTTTTTTCTGTATCCCGTGGACGTCGGCAGGCTGATCGATAAAATCGACTCTATAACGTCGAAAAACAGCAACGATCCCTATCATATTCTCATTGTAGATGACGACCCGGAGCAGGTTTCGATACACGCATTGATATTGCAGAAGGCGGGGATGATTACCTCCGTGGCCCTCGATCCGAGGCAGGTAATTAAAGTCCTAGTGGAAGCGAAACCGGAAATAATTTTGATGGATATGTATATGCCCGGGTGCAGCGGGATGGAACTTGCCGCGGTAATACGGCAGCAGGAAGCTTTCGTGAGTATTCCAATTGTATTTCTTTCCGTCGAAAAGGACCTTGATAAACGCCTGGCCGCTATCCGCTTAGGGGGCGACGATTTTCTTACAAAACCGATTTCGGAGGAACACCTCATAGCTTCCATTACCAACCGGGTGGAGCGTACCAGGGGAATGCGGTATTTAATGGAACGGGATTCCCTAACGGGGCTGTTAAATCATTCGAACTTGAAAGAAAACCTGAACCGGGAGCTGAAACGGTCGGAACGGACGGAAAGCGAAATCTGTTTTGCAATGATCGATATCGACCATTTTAAAACGGTAAACGACACGTACGGACACCTTACCGGAGACCGGGTCCTGCAGGGGCTTGCCCGCCTTTTACAGGAGCGGCTGCGGGGCACGGATATAATCGGCCGCTACGGCGGGGAGGAGTTCGGAGTAATTCTTTTAAATATTTCACTTATAAATGCAAAAAAGATTATGGACGAAGTACGGGAAAATTTTTCGCATATCAAGCAGCAGTCAGATTCGGAAGAATTTTGCGTAACCTTCAGCTGCGGAATAGCCTGCTTTCCCGATTTTACCGATGCGGTTTCCCTTAACGATGCCGCCGATAAAGCCCTGTACGAGGCAAAAGAGGGGGGACGCAACCGGACCATCCTCGGCACTCCGGAATTAATGTAAAGGCGTTACGTATTTTGTATATTCCCAATACACTTCCCGCCACCAGGGGGCTTCTTCTCTAAAACGTATCCGTATTTCTGCAATATACATTTTTTTCCATCTCAGTTGATGTCCGCTCGGAAGCGATTCGCGGTGCCCGCCCCCGGGGGCAAGAACAATAACCGGCATATGCTGCGAAAAAAAAGAAAAAATACCCCCGGTCCGTGCCGATGGCCCCGGGGAGTTTTTCACGGGCCGGGGAGGGATAGTACCGAGGGGAGAGAAATAGATCTCTCCATTGTGCTGTACGGAGGTTTCCGCCGTAAATGCTTCCGTCTGCTCGAAACGTTTTTGCAGCTCCGCAACGGCAGCCTGCGACAGTTTTCCCGGGAAGAGCGGGACGATCGGGGGAAGCAGCCGCGCCGCGGGAATTTTGTACCGGTACAGCAATTCCGATTGAAGATCGTAAAACGGCTTCTGTATGTTCCCGGGCATTTCCAAGGCTGTTATTATGATCTCTTTCATGTGATTTGGATTTATGCTACTATAGCGGATAATTAGGTACAAGAGGAAAAATGAAATGGAACGTGTTAACCGGATAATACAGTCAGTGACGGATACCGTTACGGCGTGGGACGGGGTCGATGCCGTAACCTCGATGGAGTTCTTAGCGGACGAGACCTTCGATTCATACTTTTTTATCAGCTTAGACATTTATTACTCACATGAGCTCCCGGTTTTTGAGCAGCGCCGTCAATTTTTTCCGGAAGCAATCGCTTTCGAATCTTCCAGGGCGCATTTTAAAGACAGATTTCTTCTGAATGACATTCCCGTTCGGCTCGAATATAAGAAAATGGACAACTACCGCAGTATGGTCGAGAGCTTCGAGCAGTATGAACGGCAGTATCGGGGTTCGGGGACCTACGGTCTTTACCGGATTGAACACGCGAAAATTCATTTTGACCCCGAAGGGCGGTTCGAAGCGCTTAGGAACTTGATTCAAACCCCCGGCAATGACTATTGGCGTTTTCTGTACAATATTTTTCGCGGCACCAGTGTTCATTTTTTAGGGGATTTGAGCGCCGCCGCTTTGAAGGACGATCACTATTTTTTCCTTTTTTCCTCTTCCGGGTTCCTGCATAATTTTATCCGGCTCCTCTTTACGGTAAACAAGCGCTATGAGTGTTCGGGCCGGCAGGTGTACAAGGATGTTTTTACCTTGAAAATTCTTCCCGAAAATTTTGTCGGCCGGTTTGAAACGTTTCTCAGGACCGACGGAGGAATATCTCTGGAAAAGAAAGCGGAGGTTGCGGAATTACTGACGACAAGCGTAATCGGTATGGAATATACCCTCGACTGATTGTAGCACCGGCTTTTCTTGTTTTCTTTCTCTTCACTCTCGGTTCCTGCGGGGACGCCGAAGCGGAAATTGCCCTTCTCCGAGGGGACGGAGGAAGGGTCTCCCTCTACAGCAGGGAGGTACGGAAGCGGGAAGGGACCCCGGAACTCTCGTATTCTCCCTATTATTATCTCAAAGAACCCCTGCGGAGGGTTGCCGGTGAACCGGCATTGACAATTTCCTATCGGCCGACTTCGGAAAGTACCCGGCTCGAAATTTTCGGCAGCGGGGGGAAGAGCGCTGAATTCCCGCTGCCCGATGTGCGCGGCGGCGGTATTGAAACCGTGAGCTACACCGTTTTGCTGCGGGGGACCGAGGAAATCGCCGGGTTCAGGCTCGGCGCGGGCGGCGGCGGGCCGGGGGAGCTTCTTTCGGTCAGCTTAGGCGAGGACCCGGAAGAGGCCGTTCTGACGGCGGACCGGCTCTCTTCAACGGTGTCCTGGGGAATTACCGCGGGCGGCGACAGTGTCGAGGTTTCCGGAGTGTCCGCGCCGGAAATACTCGAAATTGAATACGTGTACGAGCCGGAATCGACGGAAGAGATAGAACAGGGCGTACAAATCGATTTCGGCCCCGAAGCGGGCCCGATGGAAAGCATTACCGCGTATTTAAAGCGGGGAGAGCACCGTATCTATCTATTCCCGTGGCTGTGGGAACAGGACCGGGAGAAAGCACCGGAAAAAGCCGGCGCAAGCCCGGGCATTGCCGGGCCGGTACGGTACATGCCGGTACGGTACGGGCCGGTACGGTACAGGATAGAAAAACCGCCTTCGGGCTTTGTCTCCCTCAAAGCGCGGCCGCGGACCGTGCCGGGGAAGTTTTCCATTCCCATACCGGCGGAAATGACGGCAATACTGCACTATCCCCGGCAGGCATGGAGGGACAGCACCTACGAACTCTTTTCATGGAACCTGTTTCCGGAGATCCTCATTTTCGATACGGCGGATTACGGCGTGCAGGCCTCGTTTTTCAAGCGGCTTGCGTTTTACGTTGAAAAGAAAGGATACACCGGACAGCTGCTTTCGGACGGCGATTTGGCAGATAAACACGGCTGGAACGCCCATGACTACCGGAGCATCGACCTGGCCTCCTTTTTTCAGGCCGCGGAAGACAGACGGTTTGAACTTCGGGACAGTGAAAAACTGCTGCGGGAAATTCTCCTGAGCAACGGCATTATATCGTATGACAAAGAAAACAGCGTGTATCTGCCCGTACGGGGCGGATTGATTTCCATTTCCAGAAGTTCGAGTGAGTATTTACGGAAACTGTTTCTTGTTCATGAAGGGATGCACGGGATCTTTTTTTCCAGCCCCGCCTACCGCGACGGATGTTTTCAGGTATGGGAGGCATTATCCGCCGAAATGAAACAGTATTGGGACCGGTTTTTTCGGTGGATGAGCTACGATGCCGACAATTTATACCTTGTTGTCAATGAACTGCAGGCCTATCTGCTGCAGCAGGGGACCGGGGCAGCGGAGTACTATTTCCGAAATCACCGTTCCCTTCCCGGACTGCGTTCCGATGCGGAGGCGGGGGCATCGATTCAGGGCCTGCTGGACGGTGGGGGGACGCCATTCCGGGACGCAGCGGAGCAGGTGCGTGCCAGACTGTACGAAAGCACCGGAGTGTGGCAGGAGCGTTTTTTCTGTCTAGAGCTTTTCGGAGAATAAATAATCGGTTACAATAAAACGAAGGGGTGTACAAGATGAGCGGTAACTTCCGGTCAGCCGGCAGAAAAGTGTTGTTTGTCGATCCGCCGAGTGTTATCGAGGACCAAATGATCCAGTTCCTTATTACCGCACAGTATGAAGCCGCGGTCGTGAAGGACATCGCGCGTTTGCAGCCCCTGCTGAAGAAGGACCCGGATGCCGTTATCTATTTTAACCTCGATTCCAGGACCGGCAGGGAAGAGCAGGAACGGATCATGACGGAGATCCTTACGTCGAAGGAACAAAACAACTACGTGGTGGGGATCCTTTCCTACGATAAAAATGAGGAAATAGCCCAAAAATATCTCATGGAGTTAGGGGCTTCGGGGGGCTATATAACCCTCGATCTGGGCTTTAAAAAGAGCGCGCAAATTCTCATGATGGCCCTCGATGCCGCGGAGGCGAAGGGTGATCGGCAGTTTGTACGCGTTAAGGTCCCGAAGGGAAAGGGAGCGCTCAATATCGAGACGGGTTCGGAGAAATATGAAGGGGAGATTATCGATATCAGTGTCGCCGGGATGGCCTGTACGATAACAGGATCTTTTCCGACGGGGACCTACCTGCAGAGTATACAGCTCCGGCTATGGGGGCAGTTGATTAGAATTTCCGGGACCGTAGCAGGCAGCCGCGGAACTGCCGGCGGTGCTGTCTGGGTCGTAATGTTCGATGCCGATTTGGACCCGGAAACGAGAAGCAAGATCAATCTGTTCCTGAAACGGGTCATGCAGTTCGAGGTGGAATCAGCCTTGTAAAATGTCTTGTAAACGGAGGCTTTCGGATGGGGAAATTATGGGACAAGGGATATGAACTCAACGCGTTAGTCGAGCTCTTTACCGTAGGGGAGGACTATATTCTCGACAGGTCCCTCGTCAGTGCCGACTGTATTGCCTCCATTGCCCACGCAAAGATGCTGTCGGCAATCGGTATTGTAACGGAACGGGAATTCACGGACCTGCACAGAGAATTGGCCGCCGTTATCCGGGAAAGCGGCAGCGGTTCCTTCGTCATTACCCGGGATGACGAAGATTGCCACACGGCCATCGAAAACCGGCTGACAGCTTCCTTAGGGGATTCGGGAAAAAAGGTGCACACCGGACGTTCCCGAAACGATCAGGTTCTAGCCGCGACCAGGCTCTATACAAAGTCGTACCTGTTTGACTGCATGGAGGCCGTCCTCTCGCTGGCGGAACAATTTTTTTCCTTCGCGGAACTTCATAAAGAGGTGCCCATGCCGGGAAGGACCCATCTCCACGCGGGAATGCCTTCGAGTGTCGGTTTGTGGGCCGCCGCTTTCGGGGAGGATCTTCTCGACGCGTATTCGCTGCTGGAATCGGCCTTCCGGCTGAACGACCAGTCCCCCCTCGGCTCCGCCGCGAGTTACGGCGTTCCCCTCCCGCTTGACAGGGAACTGACCGCGAAGCTGCTCGGTTTCGGCCGGGTCCAGAACAATGTGCTCTATGTTCAAAATTCCCGGGGGAAAATAGAATCCGCGGTGTTATATGCCCTGGATTACGTTATGACGGGCCTCAGCAAGGCCGCCTGGGACATTATCATTTTCAGCCTTCCCGAGTTCGGTTATTTTTCACTTCCCGAGGAGATCTGTTCCGGTTCGAGCATTATGCCGCAGAAAAAAAACCCCGATGTACTGGAGCTGATACGCTCTAAAGCAGCGGTGCTCGCGGGATACCTCGATCAGGTGCGGAACATTGTCCGGCCTCTCTATTCTGGCTACAACCGGGATTTTCAGGACACGAAGGGCCCCCTGTTGAAAGGATTGGAAATCGGTTTTCTGTCCGTTTCCGCCATGGAATTGACGATGAAAAAATTGAAGGTCAACCCGGACCGGCTCCGCGAAGGATTTCCTCCGGAAATTTTCGCGACGGACTACACGCTGGAACTCGTCCGGCAGGGGAAAAGTTTTCGGGACGCTTACAAGGAGGTTGCCGCGAATATTTCATCCCTCCGTCTGCGGGACCCCGATAGTACCATCGGCGGCAGAACTTCCTCGGGGACCTCCGGGAACCTGCGGATCGGGCCGAAGGGCCGGGAGCTCCTCCATCTCCGCGGCGGCCTCCGGGAGGAGCGGCGGAAATTCCAGGAAACACTGAAACAGCTGACGGGCTTCGACGCGGCGGTGCACACGCTGCCGCGTGGGGCGGGCACAAAGATTGACCCCCCCTCCGGCTTGTGATACGTTACCGGGTATGAGCCTATCAAAACCAACAAGCCTCGGCATTATTGCCTGTCCCGGAACGGAATTCTTCGCCGCTGATATTGTTGCAAATATTAAACAGCTGTTTGTTAAAAAAACGAAACGGAAATCGGCGGTAATAGCGAAGAAATATAAACTCGAAGCGAAAGAAATTATCAGGCAGCTCAATTTCACTATCGATATGCACAGCCCCCTCGTCGACGGAGACGGGCCGATCGATACCATCGCGGTACCGCCGTTTACCATCGATACTCGGTTTACCCGCTTTGCAAACGGCGAATTCAAGGCGGAAATTCTAAACAGCGTCCGGGGTGTCGACGTGTATATCCTGCAGGATGTCGAGAACCACGATCCCCTGACGTTTTACAACGATGAATGTTCCTATTCCCTTTCGGTAAACGATCATGTAATGCTCCTGTTTGCAACCATCGACGCAGCGCTGCAGGCAAGCGCCCGGAGCGTTACCGTTGTCGTTCCCGCGTATCCCTTCGCGCGGCAGCATCAGAAAAAGGGGCGGGAGGCCCTGACGGCGAGCTGGTTCGGCAGGACCCTGGAGTTTATGGGCGTCGTACGGATCATTACCCTCGATATTCATTCAAAGGAAATAGAAAATAGTTTCAACCGCCTGCGGCTGGAAAACCTGCACGCTTCGTATCAGACGGTCAAAAAACTTGCCGAGCTGGTGGACCTGCAAAGCACCGACCTGGTAGTCGTGTCTCCGGATACCGGCGCGGTTGACAGGAACAAATACTATGCCGGTAATTTAAAACGCCCTTTAGCCCTGCTTTACAAGGAACGGGATTATTCAAAATTGACCCGGAACGCCGACGAGAACAACATTACGAAAATGCGCCTCCTCGGTTCGGTACGGGGGAAAACGGTCTTCATGGCGGACGATATTCTCGGAAGCGGCGGTACCCTGATCAAGGCGATGAAATATCTGAAAGAGCAGGGCGCCGTGTCCGTTATTGCCGCGGTCAGTCTTCCCCTGTTTACCGGCGAAGCCGTCCGCTTTTTCGACGAAGCTTATGAAAAAGGCTACTTTTATCGGATCATC
>CAZSGZ010000115.1:0-606 GCA_964606455.1 uncultured Spirochaetales bacterium | reverse complement strand
CAAACGCGGTCCATCACGACGGAAAGCTGCTGGACAAAGAATGGTATGTAAGCGCCAATATTTCTAATTTATTCGGCAGGGTTATCTACCGGAATCATCACGAACGGTCGTTGAGCTCTCTCCTCGATGACAGCGAAATGATCCAGCTCCTGCTGCGGGACTAGACGGGCAGCTCAGTCCCGGAGGATCGACATAATCATGGAGTGCTGTTTCAGCCAACTGTCGCACTCTTTTGCCCCGGGAAAAATCCGTTCCAGCTCCTTCCAGTATGATGGTGAATGATTGTGCAGCCGCTGATGAAGAATTTCATGCACGACTAAATACTCCTGCACCTTCCGGGGCGTACAGACAATCCTCCAGTTAATGGAAATATGTCCCTGTCCCGAAGAGCTTCCCCAGCGTGTTTTCTGGTTTCGGATGGAAACGGAGGAGTAGGGAATGCCCAGTTTCCGGGACCATGTTTCAACCAGCGGCGGGACCGTTTTTTTTGCCTCCCCCCGAAGACGCCGGTGCAGGACCTGCCGTAAATGAGCGGGGTCCGCCGATTCCGATTCGAGAAACATTGTACGGCTGTTTTCATCGATGCGGACGGTCCCCTTCCGTTTT
>CAZSGZ010000114.1:6110-10648 GCA_964606455.1 uncultured Spirochaetales bacterium | reverse complement strand
CCGGATACGGCCGAGGCGAGGACGATGCCCGCGGGGGCGGTAAAAAGAAAGCTCCACGACTGTATCGGGACCCCGGAGGAGCTGGGAGACAAAATCGCGGACATATTTCGCGGAGAGAAGATATAGGAAGAAGGATTGAATATGCATGTGCATGACCCGGTTGACATATTATTAGTGGACGACAAAGAAGAAAACCTCGTTGCGTTGGAACATCTGCTTGCGGACCTGCCGGTTACCGCCGTTACCGCCTGTTCGGGGAATGAGGCACTCGGCAAGGTGCTCGAGCGTGATTTCGCGTTGGTGATATTAGATGTTCAAATGCCGGAAATGAACGGTTTTGAAGTCGCGGAGCTGATGCGGAAAAAATCGAAGACAAAGCATATCCCTATTATTTTTGTTACCGCCATCGGGAAAGATGAACGGTATGTTTTTCGCGGCTACGAAGTCGGCGCCGTTGATTATCTCTTTAAACCGATAGAGCCGGACATTTTAAAATGGAAAGTGACTTTTTTCATCGATCAGTACAGACAGAAGAAAATCCTGCGGGATGAAATTGAAAAAAGAAAAAAGGCCGAAGCGGACCTGCAGTCGGCGCTGGAAAAAACACGGCAGCTTGCGGAAGAAGCGGACAGCGCGAACCGGGCGAAAAGTCTGTTCCTGGCAAACATGAGCCATGAAATCCGTACGCCGATGAACGGAATTATCGGTATATCCAGGTTACTGCTGAACAGCGTTCTAACGCCTGAACAGCAGGAATACGCGGAAACGGTCTACAACAGCGCCGACACGCTTTTAAGCATCATTAATGATATTCTTGATTTTTCGAAAATCGAAGCGGGAAAACTGGAACTGGAAAATGGCGCCTTCAATCTTCGTGTTACCCTGGAGGACATGAACGATATGCTTGCCTTTCAAGCCCAGGATAAAAAGCTGGAATATGTGTCGATATTTGATCCGGAGGTCCCCTCTCTCCTTATCGGGGACCCGGGGCGGCTCCGTCAAATTTTGACCAATCTTTTGGGAAACGCCATCAAATTTACATCTGAAGGTGAAGTAGCACTTCTTGTTAAACTGGACTACGAAGATGAGGAACGCGCCGGTCTGCATTTTGAAGTACGGGATACGGGGGTCGGGATCCCCGAAAGTAAGCAGGAACATATTTTTAAAGCCTTCCAGCAGGGAGATATTTCAACCACCCGCACCTTCGGGGGGACCGGGCTTGGTCTCGCAATTTCGAAAGAACTGGTCCGGATAATGGGCGGAAATATTGGATTTCAAAGCACCGCGGGGCATGGCGCGACGTTCTGGTTTTCCATTCCCTTCCGGAAGCAGGAACCGGACAGGGAGCCGGTAAAGTCTTTTAATGTAGATATGCTGAATAAGCGGATGTTAGTGGTGGACGACAACGCGAAAAGCCGGTATGTTCTTTCGGCACTGCTTAGATTGTGGAAGTGCAGCGTGGACAGGGCCTCGGACGCCCGCTCCGCCATTGATTTGATGGAAACGGCCTATGATGAGGGGAACCCTTACCGGATAGTCATTCTCGACATGTTTATGCCGGAAATGAACGGGGAGGAGCTGGGGAAACAGATACGGGCCCGGGAAGAATACCGGGACACCGATTTGGTAATGCTTACCGGAATCGCGAGACGGGGGGATGTTTCGCGGCTAAAGGAAGCCGGGTTCAGTGCCTACCTCACGAAACCTCTCAAACAGGACCAGTTGTATAATTGCATTGCAACGCTGCTGCGGCAGGAGCCGGCGGACGGCAGACGGGAAGAGTTCCGGCGGCCTTTCGTAACACGGCATACCATTGAAGAGGCAAAGCGCAAGAATATACAAATTCTCATTGCCGAGGACCATCCCGTAAACAGGACGGTGGTATTAAAAACCTTGGAAAAGATGGGGTATAAAACCGATTCGGCGGAAAACGGGAACCAAGCCTTGACAATGATTCGGCAGAATGAATATGACCTTGTGCTGATGGATATTCAAATGCCCGAGCTCGACGGCTATGAAGCCGTAAAAATTATCAGAAAACGGGAAAAAGCCCGCGGAACATCCAGACTCCCCGTGCTGGCCATGACCGCGAGTGCCATGAAAGGGGACAGGGAAAAAAGTATTCACGCGGGAATGGATGATTACATATCAAAACCCATAGACCCCCGGGAATTAGCGGAAAAAATTGAAGCGGCACTGAAAAAAAATACGGGAGACAGCCGGGAGGGAACACCCGTTACCATTCCTAGGGACTTGTTGCAGTACGAGAGTGTTCTAGAGCGAATAGGCAGAGACGAAGAACTTCTGGATGAAGTGGTCCATATGTTTTCAGAAGATCTTCCGAACCGGATCGAGACCCTGCGCTTTGCATGCCGTGAAAAAGATGTGTCGGTCCTGAAGCGCTGCGCCCACACGCTGAGGGGGGCTGCCGGTACGGCCGGTTTTACGAGGATAGCCGAGGGGGCATTGGAGATTGAATTCGCGGCGGAAAAAAAAGACTTTGACCAGGTTGAAAAATGTATACGGCAGATAGCCGAAGAGGATGAAAAAAATGAAAATATTGATAGCTGAAGACGACAGGGCAACGCACCGCCTTCTGGAACGCCTGCTGAAAAAATGGGGATACGACGTTATCAGCGCGTACGACGGGTTAGAGGCGTGGGAAAAACTGCAGGAAGACAACCCGCCCCACCTCCTGCTTTTAGACAGAATTATGCCGGGTTTAGACGGTGATGAAATCTGCCGCCGGGTCCGTGAAAGCGGAAACCCGAACCCCGCCCATGTTATATATCTTACAGTTAAGGATACAAAGGATGATGTCGTTTTCGGGTTGGAGGAAGGGGCCCATGATTATATTACGAAGCCCTTTCATGAAAACGAATTAAAAGCCCGGGTCGATGTCGGCTCCCGCCTGGTGGAGCTTCAGCTTCAGCTCAATGAAAACATCAGCGAGCTTCGGAAGAAGGAGGATGAATTAACAAAGTCGTTATCTGAAAAAGAAGTCCTGCTTCGTGAGATCCACCACCGGGTGAAGAACAATCTCAATATCATTATAAGCCTCATCAGCCTTGAAGAAAGTAACCCCGGGAAATCGGCTATGGAAATTTTAGGCGAGCTGAAAAACAGGATACATTCCATCTACAGCGTCCATGAAAAATTATTTATGCAGGACCAATTTATCAACCTGAATTTTAAAGACTATATCGACGACCTTCTTGTAAATATTATCGATTCTTTCGACGCGAAGGCGGTGTATGTCCGGTACTCGCTTGAAATTGAAGAGATCAATTTGGAAGTTGAAACCGTTGTACCGTTAGGCTTAATTGTTACGGAATTGGTTACCAACTCTTTGAAATACGCTTTCCCCGAAGATGGAAAAGGTACTGTCAAAGTAACCTGCAGGACCGAAAATGATCATTTCCTCATGACCGTAGAGGACGACGGTGTATCGCTGCCGGCAACCGTCGATATAGATACAGCGGCGACCCTCGGGCTGAGGCTTGTAAAATCGTTAACCGATCAATTGCAGGGCAATTTGGTAATTGATCGGGAGAACGGGACCAAATATATTTTTACACTGCCCTTGCGGAAAAAGGAGGGACTATGAAAATCTATATCGTTCGACACGGAATTGCCGAGGATTATCATCCCGACGGGGACGCGGCGAGGGAATTGACCGAGGCGGGCCGGAACAAGGCGCGGAAGGTTTTTCAGTTTGTCGGAAAAACGGTAAAACCCGATTTACTGCTGACATCACCCCTTGTCAGGGCGGTGCAGACCGCGGAACTAGCGGCGGACGTATTCGGAATGAAGCGGCAGGCAGAGACGTCGGATGCCCTCCTGCCTGACAGCGGAAGCGCCGATGTGATAACGGAACTGCTTGCCCGCAACGAGGACGCCGTTGTTTTGTTCGGACATAATCCGCACCTTTCCCGCCTGGTTTCGGACATGATAAGCCGCGGGGCCGCGGACATTCAGTTGAAAAAGGCATCGGTTACGGCGCTTGATTTTGAAGGGGCCCCCGGAGAGGGGAGGGGTATTTTAAAGTGGATGCTGACACCGGGGCTTCTCGGTCTTTAAAAACGGGCGCGTTTCGGGCGGGCCAACGTGAAAGAAAGAAGCGCCGGAACGAGGGTGAAGGAAGTAATGACCGACCCCGCGGATCCGAGGACAAAAACCCAGGCGACGGTTTTCATAAAGCCGGACCCGTAGCCGGTTAAAAAAATGACCGGCAAAGCACCGGCGATAGAAGTTCCCGAGGTAAGCAGAAGTGTTTTAGACCTGCAGCGCACCGCAAGTATGAGAGAGAGGAAAGATTTTTCTGCGGAAGCGATAAACCGGCTTACAATGAGAATACCGTTATTGACCACCGATCCGCACAGCAGGACAGCTCCGATAAGAACGGCTACGGTAATGCCGCCGCCGCTTATCAGCACCAGCAACAGAGGGAAACTGAGGGCCGCGGGAATAACGGCCATAACCAGCAGCGGGTAAAGAAAGGATTCAAACTGGGCCGCAAGTACCATGTAAATAATCAG
>CAZSGZ010000114.1:1217-6100 GCA_964606455.1 uncultured Spirochaetales bacterium | reverse complement strand
TACCGCCAGCAGGACGAGAAAGACGGATTTTCTGATCCGCTGCCGTTCTTCGTACAGGTTTTTATCAATTTCGATGGTATATTCCTTCGGCATGGGGACACCCGCTGATGTGTCCCCGGCTGCCTGCAGCAGCGCCCCGATCCCCATACCGGCGGAGTGAATACTGAGGTACACTGCCCTCTGCCGGTTTCTCCGGTATATTTTTACCGCGGCGGGCTTATCGGTAAATTCACCGTAGCGTGAAACCGGCACGTACTCCCCCCGGCCGTCCGGCACGGGGACCGTGCCAAGCTCTTCCTTCGACCCTGCCGTTTCCCCGCCGCCGAAAAGTCGGACATCTATTTCGCCGTCTTGCTGCTGCCATTTTACCACCACCGGTCCGTGCAGCTGCCGCCAAAGGGCTTTCGCGATGGAAAGGACGCTTATATTTTCCATGAGGCAGGTTTCGCGGTACGGAATGAACACGTAGGCAGGCGGGGGCGCTTTAAAGTGGAGTACTGTCTGGCGGACCCAGGGCTGTTTCCCGAAAGCAGCGGCTGTTGTTTCGGCGATTTCCCGAAGTGTTTCATTCCGGGGACCGGAAATAATGAGTTCCATGACCCGTTCTTTTCGCGCCGCCGGTTCCGCGGTATAGAGAAAACAGCCCGGGACTGTCCGTGCCGCTGCAGACAGAAGGTTTGAGACGGTCTCTTTGGAAATGAGGCGTTCCTGAAAGTGAATGTTCAGTTCCCCGCTGCCCGGTTTTGCGAGCGTGCTTATTTTTCCGATTCCGGCCGTGCCGTGCAGCCCGGCGGCGATGCGGTCCATCCGCGTATCCACCGATGCGAGTGATGCTCCCGGTTCAAATTCGGTGCGGGAAAATATCCTGTCATACTCCCGGAGGGGGGTAAAGTCGGTGTCCGCGGTTATGACGATACAGGCGCCGCCGAAACAGATGAGCAAATACAGAAGGAAAATAGTCCCTCTCCGGCGGCAAGCGGTGATTACACACCGGTATACAGCCCGGTGGAGACGGAAAAACCGAAACAGCGGCACTCGTTCCGTGGTTACTGCCGTTTTGCGTACGGGGAGAGAACAATAACAGGGAAGGAACAAGATACCAATACCTAAGGCCGCGAGGGACAAAACGGTAATTCCCACGGCACTCTGCCTTCCCCCCGGGACGGAGCTGCCGCCCCACAGGAGGGGCACAAGCACGGCAAGGGTTGTTACCGAGGAGGATAGAAGGGGGCCGCGGATTTCCAGAAGAGGCCGCGTTTCCCCGAGGCGCCGCCGCTGTAAATGTTCACCGATAATTATTCCGATATCCAGTACCATGCCGATTCCTAAAGCAAAGGACGCGAGAATGTAGTGATCGATGGGAACGGAAAGAAAGGAGAGGGCCGCCGCGGCGGTGCCGATGACAAGAACAAGGAAAAGAGGGACAACAATACTTAACCGGAGGCTGCCTGCGAAAAAACAGTACAGGAAGATGACAATTACCGCCGCCCATAAAACGGCGCGGGCCACCTGAAGAAGGGAAACGCGGACGGTATCACCGGCATCGTAAAGAATTGAATATTCCATCCCGGGCATTGCGGTCTCGGCAAGGGCGCCTCGGACCGACTTCGAAAGCGCCGGAAGGGGAACGGCACCGTTTCCGTACACGTACACCGCCACGTGTTCCCGCCCGTTAATTTTAGCGATGGAGGGAAGCTCCCTGTTCCGGTAGGAAATCTCCGCCACTGTTTTCAGCTTCCTCCTTTCTCCTGAGGGAAGCATGATATCGAGTTCTTCCAGGTCGGCGGTGTCCGTTCCTTTCCCCGATATTGTAATGTCGCGCCGCTTCTCTCCCGATTCAATTCCCCCGCCGAAGGCAAATATCTGCTGCAGCTGTATCTGTCGGCCTGCTTCGGCAATGGAGATACCCGCGGCGGCGCTTTTTTCGCCGTCAATGCCTACCGCGACCTCCTTCGCCGTCCCGCCTCCTATATCGATCCTTCCGGTGCCTTCAAGTTTCAATAGTGCCGGCTCTATTTCTTCTTCCACATAGTGGCGGACCCGGTCCAGTTTTCCCGCTGCCGGGGAGCCGTCGGGAGCGAAGGTAATAATGCACACCGGTTTGCCCGGTCCGGCTGAAGCACTTCCGCCGGAGGTGTATACCTTTGGCGGCCGAACTGAAGCCGGCAGACCGCCGTATACGAGATCGGCTGCGCCGCTTATCCGCAGACTGTTTGTCCGGTAGGCCGCGTTATTCCGGAGCACACAGCTGACTAAGGCGCTCCCGTACTCCGAAACACTCCGTATTTCGGCAATCCCGGGAATCGGAGCAAGCAGGTCCTCTAAGGGAACGGTAATGGAAGATTCAATATGCCGCGGTCCGAAACCGGGATGTTCGATACGAATGGAAATTGATCTTTTTCCGCCTTCCTCCGCTTCGGAAAAGGTGAGTTTGGAAAAGCCGAAGAGAGAACAAATAATGCAGCCGAAGAGGGTCAGCGTAACGGCAGTCGTCCGTTTATGCCACGGCTGTTTTGCCACTTGCAGTCTCCTTTTTGCTCAAATACACGGAAAACAACGAGGGCTGCAGGATAACGGTGATAAAGGCCGACACGGCAAGTCCGCCGATAATTGCTGCTGCCATTCCGCTCTGGGGTGAAGTATTGAAAGGATCGATACTCAAGGGAATGAGGGCGGTAATTGTCGTCAGGGTAGTCAGCAGAATCGGGCGGATCCTGCTGATGCTCCCGCGGGCGACCGAAAGGTGCAGGGCGGTCCCGGCGGTTACATGTTCTTTGTATGCCGCCGAGAGAAAAATTGAATTGTTGATACTCAGGCCCAACAGCACCAGGATACCGAGGGAGGCATAGACATCCAGGGCGCTGCCGGAAATCCACAGTCCCGCGGCAACTCCGGCAGCAGCAAAGGGAAGGGGGACAAATACGAGAAGGGGTTCGAAAAAGGACTCGAAATGCGCCCCTAAAACAAAATACACCAGAAGAAGCGCCGCCGCGAAGGAGAGAGCTATCCGGCGCAGGTTCTCTTTCCGGCCGCGGTCTCCGCTAATCCCGGCATAATCCGTTGACGTGAGTGTTTCGGCAAGCAGCCTTTTTTCTTCACGGGAGGCGCCCCTGCCGGTTTCAATTGTAACTGTTACGATGTCCTTTCTGTTCTCCCGGAACAGGACATCTCTGTACTGCCGCTCCGCGAAACGGAAAAGCGTGCCTGCTGAAAAAAATGTTCCTCCGCTGCCCGGTATCGGAAAACGGCGAAGCTCCTCGCTGGATATCTGTTTTCCGGCGGTACTTGTCAGGTTGATATTGTATTCCTCTTCTCCGACGCGGACCCTGGAGGGAATTGTACCCGATAATCCGGCCTTCAGTTCTCCGGCGGCTTGGGAAAGGGTCAAGCCCGACGCGGAAAACCTTTCCCGGACCGGATAAAGATAGAGATATTCCCGTTTCCTCCGGGGAACGGCGGCAATCCGGATACGTCCCATTTCAACAGCCGGTCCTCCTACGGTGCCGATCAATTTTTCCGTGTTCTTCAGCGCTTCTTCGGGGGTGCTCCCGGAAACGGTAACGGCAATGTTCCCGCCCGGCATATCCGGTATGCCGGGAAAAATGGATTTCCTCGGGGCGGGGGAAACTGAACAGGCGCCGGCAACGATAGGGCTTACGGCCCGGACCACTTCATCAATAAAGGGCTCCGCCCGCCGCTGCCGGGGGCGGAGAAACACATGCAGGTTTTCCGGCGTATTTTCGATATCCGAAGAGCGGACAAGGTCTTCCGGTTCCGATCCGCAGCGGATGGTTACAAGCTGAAACAAACCGGAAGCATAAAGCCGGCTGTTTATGCGGCCTGCCAGCCGGGCGGCTGCATCCATGGTAAGGCCCGGAGTCAGCCGGAGAATATAGCGTTCCTCCGGGACATGAAGCGGCGAGAATACCCGAAGGGGAACAAAAAAAACCGCCGCCGCGCCGACACACAGCGGAAGCAGCAGCGCCGGGGCCAGCCGCCGGGGTTTCCGATAAAAATAACGGTACAGCTTCATGTATATCGTTTCCACATGCTGTTTCATTTTTTTCCGGCGGAATCGTTTTACCGGAAATAATCGGCGGAACGTTACATAGAGAGAAGGGGTTATGAACACCGAGGAGATAAGCGAAGCCGTTAAAGAGAAGACAACGGACAGCGCCAGATCGGTGTACAGACTGCCGATATACCCGGGCAGGAAGAGAAGTGGAAGAAAAACAATGATCGTTGTAGCGGTAGAGCTGAACAGAGAGGGCGCTGTTTCAATTACCTTCTTCCCGATATCGTCGGTCCCTTGAATCCTTTCAATAACGACAATGCCGTTGTCAACCAGCATGCCGGTTCCGATAACGATTCCGCCCAGGCTCATGATGTTGATGCTCCTCGAAGCGGCGTAGAGCACAAGAAAGCAGAAGCAGACGGCCCAGGGGAAGGTCAGAAGAAGGACAGCTCCGGCCCTGCTGTTCCTGAGAAAGAGCAGGATAACGGCAAACACGATAAGCCCCCCCGCGGCGGCGGAAGTGACAAGCCGGCGCACCGCTTTTGTAATCATCCCGGAATTATCGGACAGCACGGAAAGGGTAATGCCGCTGTTCCTGTTCCCGTTGATCCGGTCCAGTTCCTCTCTGATGTCTTTCGAAAGGCTTACCGGGCTTACTCCGGGCCGGCTGTAAACCAAAAGGGCAACGCCTTCCCTGCCGTTTACGTAAAAGGATGAATTCTGTTCCGCCTTCGCAATTTCAATTTCCGCCAGTTCGAAAAGGGGGAGGGGGGAAAAGCGGCCGTCCCCGGCGGGGACGGGAATTCGCAGTTCCCGGAGGGCATGTAAACCGGTAATTTCCCCGTCGGTCCTTACTATATATTCCCGT
>CAZSGZ010000114.1:0-1207 GCA_964606455.1 uncultured Spirochaetales bacterium | reverse complement strand
GAATTGATGAAGCCTGGAAAATGATATTCCGTAGCTTACCGCCTTCTCGTGGTCCACGGATATCCGTATTTCCCGGTTTGTTCCGCCGATTACCGAAATCGAAGCGACACCGTCAATTCGCTGCAGCCTGTTCCGTATATGCGTTTCACACAATGTTTTCGCGGCGGCGCAGTCCCCGTCTGCCGGAACGGCGCCGATGGAGAGGAGGGCTTCCCCGGCGGGGTCGGCGGGGAGGATGACCGGTTTTTCCGCGTCCGCCGGAAGCCGGCCCATGGTATTGTCGATAACCTGCCGGGTTTCTACCCCGGCGAGGTCCATGTCCGTGTTCCAGTGAAACTGCAGGGTAATGACGGTTTTTCCCCGGAGAGCGGCGGAAGAGATGGTTTTTATTCCCCGCAGGGAGGAAAAAGCATTTTCCAAAGGGATTGTACAGTACTTCCGGATTTCTTCCGGAGGATAGCCGGGATAGGAGGAAAGTACGATAAGCCGCGGTGTCGGCATCGGCGGATACAGCGTTACGGGGAGGCCCCGAAGGGCAAGTGCCCCGAAAAGAATAACCGATACAAAGAGCATCACAACGGAAACCCGCTTATTCAGACAGGCAAGAATAAGACGTTTCACGGAGTAGCCTCGTTAAGGGGGAAAATCCAGTCATCCGTCATTTCGCTGCCGAGGGAATCCGCGAAGGATTTTTCCAGCTTAAGCTCGATAATTCCGTTTTCCGGTTTGTCTTCTATTCGGAAATGGACCCTCAGTACCCGTTCCTCCGCGGAAGCGGGCGGATCAGGTGCCGGTCCGCTCAGTGTCTCATATTCGACCGCTAAGGCGTCGAACACCGCGCAGCCGTTTGTTACACTGCAGCTGAAGGCATCCATAAAAAATTCGGGAATGAGTTCAGCTGTTTCGGCGGTGAGGAAGTAGATGTCGAAAAACGCAGTGTCCTGTCCCGGCGCGTGCGGGGTAAAGTTATGCAGGGTCAGAAGATCAAAGGGCTGGTATTCCGTTATTTCCCCGCCGCCGGGGTTGTCGAAAAATGTGACCTTATCCACGACGGGAGGGCGCGACCGGGCGCCGTCGGTCCTTACCACATATCGAATTTCCTCCGGCAGTGTCAGCCCGGCGCCGCTTTCTATTTCGGGGCCGATGGTAACTGTATAGACAGTATCGTAGACGAGACCTTCGGGAAAGGTCACGGTAAGGGTATCGG
>CAZSGZ010000113.1:7428-10676 GCA_964606455.1 uncultured Spirochaetales bacterium | reverse complement strand
CCGTAACGGCTTCGGTATTGTAATTATACCCATTTTTTTCCCTCCTCTCAATAGAGATAACAGGGAAAACTCAAATGCTGATTCAAAATTTGGGGATTTTTTTTATTGAATAGGGGTAATTGTAATGGTTCAGCCGGGAATCCGCGTATACGCTCGGCGGCCTGTTCGACGTACCGCCCGGCAGGTTTATCTAATTCTTTATAATCCTCCCCCTATCCCCCCGAACACAAGCCGGTTGATCAGTGCCATGTTGTCGGCGAAGCGGTAGCCGCGGAGGTTGCCGGTAATTTCGTCGGTGTGTTCGATAAGCCGGTCGGCTAAGCGGCTGTACAGAAGAATGTTGTCGACGGCGAGCCTAAGGGACTTCCGGCGGTCGTCCCGTGGGTTCTGGTAATCGATTTCGATGGTCCCGTCGTAGCCAGACCGGTTTAGATAGTAGAAGAACTCCAGGTTGTCGTAGAAGGCGATGGTGCCGAAGATGAGGTCCGGGTCGGCGTCGCGGTAGTTGTCGTTCACGTGAACGATGCCGAGGCGCTTGTGATCGTCCAAAAACACGAGGGATTCCGCCAGGCTTTCCTGGGCCTGCAGAGCGTGACCCGTGTCGATGACGCCTTTCAGGTTCTCCATCCCGACATCGTGAAACAGGGCCATCATCTTGCCGACATTGCCGATGTAAAAGCGCTGCCGAGGGTCCTTGGCCTTGTACTCGATGCAGATAGTGACCTTCGGATTATATGCGCAGATCTCCTGAAGACTCTCCACCATATACTTCCAACCCTCCATGTAATCGACCTGAAAAGGATAATCGAACCCGTCGTGGGCGGGCCAGATCATCACGTTAGTCCCGGGGATTTCCGCCGCGTAGTCAACAGCCTCCCTGCAGAGTCCGATGTTCTCCTGCCTGATGTTCTTCTCGTTCGTGCAGAGGGCGCCGTGCTTCCATTTCCTGTCGTCGTAGTTGATGACCGAAAGGTCTCCGGGACTAAGCCCGTATTTTTCAAAGAGCTTTACACATTCGCGGGGATCGGAGGGCAGCGGGTCCGAAGGCCAAGTAATACCCTGCCCCTGGAGTCCGTCGATTTCCGACATGATTTTAAACCGCTCCTCCAGGCCGATTTCACCGTGATAGCCGCTCGGCACATACCGTTCGGCATAAGTATCGAAGACCACCGCGTCCGCCATAATTTTTGCCTGTAACATTTCCGCACCTCCTTTTTACGTTCTTCCGTATTAATTAATAGAGCTTTGTCAGCTCATCCGTTTCGAAACGGGGCCACTCCGCGGGAGCCTCGATGCCGGCCCCCTCTTTCCCTACGCTGCCGATCCGGGAAGAATCGATACCCGCTTCGCGGAACTCCGATTCCAGCAGCTCAACTCCCGCGGGACTGCAGGTAAGAAGAAGGCAGCCCGATCCGATAAGACCGAATGGATCGAGATCGAGGGCTTTGCAGATCCGCGCCGTTACCGAAGAAACGGCGATCCTTTCCGGGTCGACATGCAGCACATTTCCCCCGGCCGCGCTCAGCTCTTCAATGGCCGTAGCAATACCGCCTTCGGTAACGTCGTGCATGGCGGTGACATGGCCGGAGCCGGCGGCTATTTCCGCCTCCTCGATTATACTGATCTTGTCCGCGAAGCTCCGTCCCTCATCGATATCCGTCTCCTCCACTCCCCGCTTCCGAAGCAGATCGCTGAACTCTCCGGCAATGATCCCCGTCCCCTCACATCCCGCGGTCTTCGTCATCAGCAGCACGTCCCCTTCCATCATGTTCCGCTTCCGGAGAAGGCCGTTTTCAGGCACCGTTCCGATAAGAGTCCCCGAAAGCACGGCCCGGTTTACCGCGCCGGTAACTTCCGTGTGTCCGCCGCAAAGCGTTATCCCCGCTTCCGTTGCCGCCGCCTTCGTCTCGAGGATGATTTTTCGGACATTATTCCCCGTCGTGCCCGGCGGCAAGAGCAGGTCCATCAGATACCAGCGCGGGACCGCCCCCGACGTTGCCACGTCATTCGCGTTGACAATTACGGCATGCCTGCCGAGGCCTTTTCCGACAAAGGTCACGGGGTCGCTTTTTAAAACCAATACGGTGGAATTTTCGGCCCGCGCGCGGGTACCCGCCGCCTCAACGCAGTTCAATCGGACCGCCGCGGTGTCTTCACCGACCCCCGGTGCTACGATAACCGACGGATCTTCGATTTTAATTTCAGCGAAAATTTGCTCGAGCAGCCGGTTCGGCAGTTTCCCGGGAAGCAGGGGCAGAAACATATCGATATATTCCCGGAACTGGTCGAGGTTATTCACCGTGCAGTCCGCCTCCTCCACCGCCTGCTTGTACGCTTCGGATTTCCGGGAGATGGAACTGTTTTCTCCGGCATCGAGGAAAACAGTCAGCGCGCCGGCGTTGTTGCCGGCCTGAACGTCATACAGGTAGTCGCCGATAACGACGATCTCGTCCGGGGCAACATCAAAAACTTCCGCCGCCCGCAGAACACCGGCGGAACTCGGCTTTACCTCGTACTCATCATCCCTGCAGATGACGGTCCGAAACGTATCGAGACATCCTTCCGGAAAATTCGCCATGCTGGTACCGACACTTTCCCTGCTGTTTCGGGTAAGGATTCCGTAGGGAATGTTTCGAACGCGGAGAAAGCGCAGGAGGTCCAGCGCGCCCCGGGCGGGGTAGGACCGAGACGCTCCCTGCCGTTCGTGAAAAGCAAGCTTCTCGGCGGCGGCATGCCGCTGTTCCGGCGGCTTAAGGGCCTCGATGTACTCTAGGAGGGAGACCCCTTCGGGACAGCCGATTTCCCTCCGGATTGCCGCAAAATCGAGGGCGGTCCCGACGGTCAGCGTCCCGTCGAAGTCAAAAAGTACCGCCCGGATAATCCGTTCCGTATTATGGACATTCATTTGTAACTGATAGTAAAATAAATTCCATCAACCCGCAAGATGAAGGACAGCATTATTATGAAAGAAGCGATCCCCCGGATAGACACATCCCCGGACTTAGCGGACCAAATCCTTCCCTTCTGCAGGCTGAAGCACGGAGATATCTGGTCAGACCCGGAAGGACGGCACCTTGTCGCGGCTGCAGACGCATGCTCGGAAGAGGAAGTGAGGGCGGTAATTGGAGGGCGGAGGATCGACTGCGCCGTCCAGGACCCTCCCTACAACCTTACCGTAGGCGGGAAAAACAGCGGCGCCCTTTTCAGGCACGGCACCGGTGCGTATATCGAGTTCTCCCGGCAGTGGG
>CAZSGZ010000113.1:0-7418 GCA_964606455.1 uncultured Spirochaetales bacterium | reverse complement strand
GTGGCTAACACGATGGCCTATATGGCTAAAAACAGCCATCTTTACATCTGGCTCGGTGCGGACCAGAACGACCACTTCCAGCCTCTTCCCGATTTTATGCTGATGATGCGCGATTTCTCCGACCTGCAGTCACGAAGCTTTATTACCCTGCGAAACCAGCGGGGATACGGTACGCAAAAAAACTGGATGTGCGTCCGGCAGGAACTGCTCTACTATACCAAGGGTAATCCGGAGTTCTCGGTAGTTTATACCGACATTCCGAAAGTCCTCAAAGGGTATTATAAAACAGTGGCCGGAAAGAAAACGGAAAATATCGAACGGAGCAAATCGGACACAATCCGCCCGGGCAATGTCTGGCTCGACATTCAGCAGGTTTTTTACCGGATGGAGGAAAACGTTCCCGGCAGCTACGCGCAAAAACCGCTAAAGGCCATTGAACGGATTATCGAAAGCAGCACGGGACCGTCCGGCACGGTGGCGGATTATTTTTCCCATGCGGGGACGACCCTCATCGCTTCGGAGATCCTCGGCCGCCGGTGCATAACCTTCGACATCAGCCCGATCTACGCGGAGCTGACGATACGCCGGCTGGAGCACTTCCGGAAAACAGGGAAAACCGGGTGGCAGTGCGCCCACCCCTTTCCGGAAATCGGCACCGGACCTGAGCAGCGGGAGCTTTTTTAAAAGCCGCGGCCGTTTATTCCCCACTATTTGTATATTCCCTTCCGTAACACTGATAGATAAAAGTCCCAATTTTGTAAATACCTTTTTTTTACAACTTCGGTATCTTTATTGTTCTTAAACTCCCGTAAAAATTCATACCTCGTTTTCAGCAGCAGCCAGGTCACTAATTCGGTAATTCGGCTTTTCTCGAAACGGAGACACGAGTCGTCGGAGTTTCCGAAAACATCGGTAAAATGTTTGATAAACGACGCGTTCACCTGCTCTTCGATGGCGTCGTTGTGCAGCTCATGGGTCCGGACAATAAGGGAAACATAGCGGGGATGGTCGATATAGAAATCGACTGCCAGCTCCGAAACCACCCGCAGCCGCTGCAGCAAATCCGCCGGGAATTCGTCGATTTCCTCAGCGATCCGCCTTTCGAGGTATCCGTAGAGCTGCCGGTATGTGTACTCCACGACATACAGAAACAGTTCCTCCTTCGTGGTGATGTATTCGTAAAGTCCCCCCTTCGATATTCCGGCACGCTTTATTATCTTGTCGGTGGAACCTTTTTCATAACCTCTCTCACCAAACTCCTCGATGCACGCGGTCAGGATCCGCTGTTTTTTATCTTCCGGCAGTTTTTCGAAGGTCTTTTTCATAGCAGGAAAACTATACCCTACATCGGCATCGGGGGAAAAGTAGAGATAAAAGATACTTTTTTTTACCGTGTGTCTATGCTACACTAGATGCATTAAAAAACATTCAATGTGGAGGATACAGTATGGACCGAAAAGCAATACGGGTTAACGGGAAGCGTCTGCGGAGCACCCTGGAAGATATGGCAAAAATCGGAGCGACCCCCGGGGGGGGAGTACAGCGCCTCGCGTTATCGGATGAGGACAAGGAAGCGCGGGAACTGTTCATTACCTGGCTGAAAGAGATCGATGTAGAGGTTACGGTCGATGAAATGGGAAATATTTTCGGCCGGCGCCCCGGAAAAAATAACGACCTTCCCCCCGTTATGAGCGGATCGCATATCGACAGCCAGCCGAAAGGCGGACGGTTTGACGGGATTTTAGGAGTTATGGGGCCGCTGGAAGTAATGCGGACGGTACATGAAAACAATATCGAAACGGAACGCCCCCTGGTAATTGTCGACTGGACAAACGAGGAAGGCTCCCGGTTCGCTCCGGCGATGGTTTCTTCCGGCGTGTGGGCCGGAAAACTCGATAAGCAGTGGGCCTACGACCGTACCGACAAAAACGGCAAGAAGCAGGGTGAGGAACTGGAACGGATCGGTTTCAAAGGCGATGTTCCCGCGAAGGCATGGCCGTTTCACGCCTACTACGAATACCACATCGAGCAGGGACCGATTCTCGAGCGGATCGGCAAGACCATCGGCGCTCCGAAGGGGATCCTCTGTCTTCACTGGTACGATATTTACCTCGAGGGGACCGCCAACCAAGTCGGCCCCACGCCCATGGAAGGCAGAAACGACGCGCTCCTGTCGGCGGCGGAAATGATTCAAACCGTCAACAAGGTCGCCCACATTATGGGAAATATGGTGGGCACGGTGGGAGAGATCCAAAATTATCCTAATTCCCGGAATATCATTCCCGACGGCGTCCATTTTACCGTGGACATCCGGTCCTGGGACGATAACCATGCGATAAAGGCCTGGGAACTGATGAAGAAGGAATTCCAGGCAATTGCCGAACGCCACGGCACTCCCATTAAAATGGAGGAGACCTGGCGGGTAGAGCACGCGCCTTTCGATGAAAAACTGGTGCAAAACGTTCTCGATTCGGCGGAGCATTTGGGATACTCCAATCATTACATGGTATCCGGAGCGGGACACGACGCGAGCTATATGAACCAGATCGGCCCCGCGGCAATGATATTTATTCCCAGCATCGGAGGACGGAGCCATGTCGAAGTAGAAGAATCCACCTGGGAAGACTGTGAAGCAGGGGCCAATGTTCTGTTCCAGTGCATGATCAAATCGGCCATGGAGAAATAAAAGTTGATGCGCCGGAAAGATCGGGAAATACAGGACCGGAAAGAGATTCAGCGCATTCTTCAATCGGCGGCAGTTTGCCGGATCGGCATGTACGACGGTGAATACCCGTATGTGCTGCCGGTAAACTTCGCCTACGATCCGGAGGAAAACCTGCTGTTTTTTCACTCGGCAAAGGAAGGCAAAAAGGTCGACATCCTCGCCGGAGAACCCCGGGTATGCATTGAAATTGATGAACCCGGCAGGGTAATCGATAACGGTCCACCCTGCGATGCGGAGTTTACCTACACCAGCCTTGTCTGCCGGGGCACGGCCGGCCGATGCATCGATGCGGAGGAACAGCGGAAGGGTCTCGGACTGATAACGGCAAAATACCTGCAGCGGGAACATGCCTTCACCGAGGCTGAACTGCAGTCAGTTGCCGTTTACAAGGTGAAAATAGTAAAAAGCAGCGGCAAACGGCACCGGCGCGGCTAAAATAGTGTGCCACGCTCGGAAACAGTTAACCGTATTCGTACGTGCATTTCGAAGCTTCGTCGGCAAAGGCCCTAATGAGTTCGATATCGGCATCGAAAAAGTGGTCGGAAGGAGATAAAATGTACCCGCCCCCATCGCCGGCTTCGGAAAAACATTTCCGAACGTACGCACGGGTCTCTTCCTGCGTGCAGCCTTTAAAATAGTGGGCCTGATCGAACCCGCCTATCATACAGACTTTATCGCCGATTCTCCGCTTCGCCTCGCTTAAGTCGACGTCCGCGCCCATACTTACGGGAGTGAATGTCTCCATTGCCGCCGGCTGCATTGCGGCAATGTCTTCGAGAATGGGCATCATCCCGCCGCATGTGTGGTACGCAATCCGTATACCCGCCTCCCGGGCCGCCGCGATCAGCGGTCCGTCATAGGGCGCGACGAATTCCCGAAATATGTCCGGCGAAATAACAGTCGTCGACGCATCGCCCCCCCCTAATTCGGTAACATCGTAGGCAGCACCCCGCATGGAGCGAATGTAGTGCAGTTTCCGCGCCTGAAGGACCGAGAGAAATTCATGCACCCACTTCGGATCGTCGAATGTATCCATAATTGCCTGCTCCGTCCCCCGAATGCAGCAGAAATCCTGCCAGCAGCCGGGCTGCCCGTAAATATCAAAGGGAATAATAAAGCCGCGGACAATTCCTCTGTCTCCGAAATCTTCCACGGCCCTGTTGACGGCGGCAGTGTCGCAGACCGGATATGTTTGGTACTCCGCAACTATTTCGATCTCCTTTTTTTCCTTTATCAGATGCTCCGCCACCCATTCGGTGTAACTGTTTGCCTGCGTTACCGCCGTCAAGTTTCCCTTCGGCGTGTGGATTGTCTGCCGGCGGGAGATGTATTGGTCATCCTCGAGGTCCTCGATTTCCAGACGCCAGCTGTCGGAAAAAACCCGTTTTACCTGCAGAAAGTCCGGCTCACCCTGGTCCGGATCTTCATACTCCCCCCTGGCAGCGTCGGCGGTCACCGGCACCACCCAGCGGATGGCATCGAGGCCGAAGCTGTCGAAAAACTGATCGGAGCTTATCCCGTCCATATATTTTTCGGTAAAATAGGGCATAATATGGTGGGTTGTTGCCGGAAGCCTGTCCGGAATTTTATTATCCAAAGCCGTTACTAACCGTTCTTTTGAAGTCATCCTGCTCTCCTTCTGCCTTTTCCTTGTCTGCTATTTCAATATATCCAATCAAAAAACCGAAACAGGAGGGTGTAAAACACTATGGCCCCGCCGTAAAATCCGGCTAAAAAAAACAGTGAGTTCCGCTGCCCCTGGGCGCATAAAACATGCTGCCGGAGCACACAGCCCCCGGAAAATACCGACAGCAGCCCCATTAGCCAGCCGCCGATAACGGTGGCCGCCATAAATGTATTCCCGATTCCCCTCTTCACGCCCGCCGCGCTCGACATGCCGCCAATAACGCGGACCGACGAATCTTCCTTCGTATTCCCCATTGCCTCGGCTGACAATTGCATCGCACGCTCTTCCACCCGGGACAGCTCTTCTACGGACTGATACTCCGGAATACCCTCCGGCAGCACCCCGAAGGCATACAGCACCGAAGTCAGCAGCCAGACGGTACAGAGAAAGGAAAAGAACCCCGTAAGCAGCTCCCGGTCCCGCACCAGAATAAAGTCCCGAAACCCCGCGGTAAAGCACATCCGCGAGCGCTGGGCGAGATATCCGATAACCAGTCCCATGCAGCCGAGGAGGACCGAAGCGGCAACAGGCGCGTTCATGTACCGCTCCCCGGCCGCAGGGCCCGCCGTTTTACAATTAGTGTCCCGCAGGCAATACCCGCAAACATTGCGGCGACCCCGGCGGCGGCATACACATCCCCGTAACCGGTGCGCAGAATCAGCCTGGTGGGACAGCCGAAAATGATAATACCGATAATCATCATAACGCATCCGAACACAAAAAACCGGAAGGGTTTGTCCGCCCGGAGCACCTTCCGTTCACCGTTTATTCGGGCCGCGGCAAAGGCGCCGATAAGAATTGCCGGAGAAGAAAGAAAGAGTATTCTTGTGCTGATAAACGACACCTGATAGTTAGTCGCGAACAGGGCATTGACAATCCTGTTCAGCAGGTCCCGGGTATGACAGGTCAGGCAAAAGGCGTAGGCAGAAGGCGGGTACACCGATAAAAGTACCTCGGCGCCTACAAACAGCACTCCCGCGGCTATGCCGAAGACCCACGGCGGCACGTATCTCTTCATGGCCCGTTACCGCTCCGGATAATGATGAAACGCCTCATACTGCACCGACTTTCCTTTCAAAAGTTCCTCGCAATGTTCCAGCCGACTGTAGTCGAACCGAAGGGCAACGCCGCAGTTCGGACTAATTTCCCGCGGCCCCGGTATCAGCACCGCCTCGTAGTCCGCTTCCTTTAAGACCTTTTCGGCACGCAGCGCGTGGGTGGAACCGTAAAACGTAATAACCCCTTCTAAGTGGGCACACTGCTGTTTCCGTTTTCTTCCCCGCTTCTCCCGCTTTTCTCTTCTCATCAGCTTCCTTTCCCCGGAGCTTCCGCCGCAATGGTCCGTACCGCCCGGATAGCAGCGGCAATTTCACCTTTCCTTGTAAAAGGCCCGATTCCGAAACGCACGGTCCCGCCCGGGAAGGTCCCGATGGTGGCATGCGCCCTGGGCGCGCAGTGTAGTCCAATCCGGGTAAAAATCCCGAAGCTGGTGTCAAGTATTTCACCCGCCTCGGAGGAATCTACCCCTTCAATTAATATCGATACGACCCCGGTACGCGCCGCCGGGTCTTCCGGCCCGTATACCGTAATGCCGGATATTTTCCGCAGCCCGCCTAAAAATAGTTCCAAGAGTTCCAGCTCATGCCGGCGGATATCCGCTATCCCCCGCGTATGAATGTATTCTGCTCCGGCGCCTAAACCTGCAATACCGATGACATTCAGCGTCCCGCTTTCAAGGCAGTCGGGAAAAAATCCGGGCTGCTCCTCCCGGTCGGACAAACTTCCCGTCCCGCCGTACATAAGGGGGACCTTCAGGTCTCCTTTTACATACAAGAACCCGGTCCCCTGCGGACCGAGGAGCCCTTTGTGTCCGCTCGCCGCGAGGAAATCGGCCCCGAGCTCATTGCAGTTTATTTCCAGAGCGCCCGCTGTCTGGGCCGCGTCGACTAAGAGAGGCACGCCTTTCTCCCTGCATCCCTCGGCTATTGAAGCGATGTCCTGAATGGTGCCGGTAACGTTCGACGCGTGGTTTACGCAAACGAGGGCCGTGTCCTTTCTAACCTTGCCGAGGAGGTCCGCCGGGGACACCAGGCCCCGGGGGTCCGCTTCCACGACATCGATGGAAACACCCCGTTTCTCCAGCTCCCGGCAGGGGCGGAGGACGGAATTGTGCTCCATACTCGTCGTTACCACATGCCCGCCTGCCGTAAGAACGCCGAAAAGTACAATATTGAGGCCTTCGGTGGCGTTTTTTGTAAAAATGATCCTCGACGGATCGTCTATGGACAGGAGCTCCGCCAGTTTCTCCCGTGTGTTCAGGACAATTCGTCCCGCCTCTATCGCCTTCCGGTGGCCGGACCTTCCGGGGTTGCCTCCGCATTTTGAAAAGTAAGAACGCATGGCCCGGATAACCGATTTCGGTTTCGGCCAGGAAGTGGCCGCATTATCGAAATAGATACTCATTGCGTTTTCCGAAGATCAAATATTTTTACAATATTCATAATCCAGTCCTGATAGTAAAACTGCTTCTCCCGCTTCGTCCCGGGAAGGACCACTTTCCAGCCCTCGTTCGTTTCAACAACCGGAAGGGTTTTCTCCCAACTGAAGATGGTGCATGCACCAAGAAGATGGCCGGTTACCCGCAGGGGGACGCAGGTGTCCGCCCCGCTTCGTTTATCGAAAACCGCTCCTTCCGCTTGTAATAGCCATTCCGGAAGCGGACAGGGTCCGTCAAGTACCTCACCCCGGATATTGTGGAGCTTTATCCACATCCCTTTCCGGCCGAGCTCAAACTCCAGCCGGTCAACGAACTCCTCCTTCCCGGTCATCCCCCGGTAATACACCGGACCTCCTTCCACCGCTTCTTTAAACGCTGCCGGCCCTTCTTCGGTAAAATCAGGTTCGATCGAAATCTCGTAGGCCTTATCGTACATTCCCCTGTCAATGTACATATAAAAGGAAACGGCGGCATCTGCCGGGGTTTTCGTTCCCGGGAACGCCACCTCC
>CAZSGZ010000112.1:1761-10746 GCA_964606455.1 uncultured Spirochaetales bacterium | reverse complement strand
TAACAGCCTGCTTTTTACTGAAATGACTGACATAGGACAGATATTGAATGAGAATTGTAACAAGACCTGATTTTGACGGTATAGTATGTTCTGTACTCCTTAAAGATGTTTTGCGTTCTCGTATCCCGCTTCCGCTAAAAGCCGTTTGGCTTTTTCTATGTCCCGTTTCGGTTCCGGGACGTCGAGATAATAATCCCCGTATCCGGGGCCGAAAGGCGTATCGCGTCCCGTTACCCCCAACCCTTCGAAAGAACCTAGAAGGATAGCGCTCCTGTCTACCGCGGCCCGGAAGGCCTGGCGTACCCGTACGTCGTCGAACGGTGCTTTGTCGGAGCGCATGCGGATGGCATAGTGAAAGTTGGATGGCTTTTTATACACCTCGATGTTCGCATCGGCCTCGAGAGACGAGATGTACTCCGTCGGCACATAAATGAGATAGTCGACCTGTCCGCCGCGGAGTGCCTCTACCTGTGAAGATGGTTCCGGAAGAAAAAGATAATCGATTCCATCCAGATAAGGAAGTTGATTCCCTTCCGCATCTTTCCTCCAGTAGTCAGGATTCCGTTTGAACGTGATTCTGTCTTCCGGCATGTAGCTGTCGATCATGAATTTGCCCGTTCCGATCTGCTGCTTATTAAAGTCCTCGGTTCCGCTCCAGGTAATGATTGCCTGATATTCCCCGAGCTGGAAGAGGAAATCCGGGTTTCGCTGTTTCAGGATGAACACGACGGTATAGGTGCCGGCGGTTTCGATGCTTTCGATATTGGAGTACAGATTTGCAGTTACGGCGCCGATTTCGGTGTCCCGCAGGCGGTCAAAGGTGACCTTAACGTCCTTCGACGTCATTTCTTCCCCGTTATGGAACTTAACTCCCTTCCTAAGGGTGAATGTGTAGGTACGACCGTCGTTACTGATGTCCCAGTTCTCCGCCAAACTCCGGTTCTGATCGATGGAAAGATCTTCGTCGACATACGCCAGGTAATCACCCCAAATACCGCATATCTCTCCGCCGGTAATGTCGTTGGCAAAAGCGGGATCCAAGGTGCTTGGCGCAAAGTACGCGCGGGTCATAATACCCCCGTATTTACTGTCCTTCATTTCTTCCGAGGTTGTCTTTTCCTTCTCCTTTTCGGGTTCTTTTTCCTCCTTCTTTCCCCCGGCCCAAAGAAGGCTTACAGCACATAAAAGTACTACTACAAGTACTACCATTCTTTTCATCTTTTCCCTCCAGTATTGATAATAATATATTCAGCCGCGTTATTCCCTGCGGCGGAATTACAAATCATTATATTTCCAATTGATTTCCACGTCAAATAATTGTTTTTTTTATTAAAATATAGCGATTCAGGCCCAAAAATTGGGTTCATGAGGCGCCTGCCCCCTGAAATATCTTCAATGATAACAGGTCTTCCGCGGCAAAATCCAATCCGCATCGTTTCAGTTCATCAGGTGTCGGGATGCCGGTTTCGCGGTCTACCCCCCTCATATCGTACCATTCATCGAGGATTTTATCGTACAATTCTTCTTCGAGCGGTATCTGGTCCCCGGTGTACACGGGATGGGGCTCGCCATGTTTTTTCCTCCACCAGAGGTAAAAGGGATAGTCGTCCATCCGCCGCATCCCTTCCCTGGCGTTGTAACACCGTTCCAGAGCCAGGACACGCCGGGCAGCATTTTTCAAATCTTCGTAGCTAAACTCTTTCCCCGTCGCAGTGTTGATAAAATCCTTCCACTGGGGAATGTGTATACCCGTTACCGGATGGTTGTACTGGGTCCCGAACTTGCACGTCCCCATCATATCGGATAGAAACATCATATCCTCGAAGTCACATTCCGCCCCGACGATTTTGGGATGGTAGTCCCAGGCGTTTTTCGAGAAAATTTCCCCGTCATCGTAGCGCTCTTTCCCGAGCCGGGTAAGGAGCTCATCGGTTATGCCGAATTCAGCCCGAAGGTTGGGAGTCATGATGCTCATTCCGCCCATCAGGTGATCGTAGCCCCGGGTATTCACGTTCAGGCACATGGTATAAATCAGTGTAATCCCGATACCGTGACCGGGGACCCAGGTAAACTGGCCTTTGGTATGGGAAGCGTACAAGTCAGAGTTTCTTCCCAACCTTTTAGCGGCTTTCACGGGAAAATCCGCAAGAATGTCCCCGAACTCTTCCCGGTACGCGATTCGGCGGGTAAGTTCCATGATTGCGTCCTCGTTGCCGTCTGTCAATTCGAGACCGCCCGTGTCTTCAGCGGAAATAATCCCCCGTTTCCACAGTTCCATTGCCCAGATAATTGCCACCCCTACGGAACTGACATTTACACCGAGTCTGTTGCAGAGGTTGTTCCACTCGACAAGAAAGGGCGCGCTGGGGGTTTTGAAGGACATTCCCAGTATCTGCACGAATCCCTCCACGCCTTCCCCTTTCGACCCTTTATATTTTCCCTCCTTGACGTGGAGAAAGTGATCGCAATGGATGGGGCATCCGTAACACGCGCGGCTTTTTTCGATGAGAGGTTCGAAGGCGTGCTCTTCGATCTCCTCGAATCGGGTGCCGAGCATATGATCGGAGATGACCGAACGGCTGTCCGAACCGCCGACCCAGCCGAGTGTCCCCCATTTACGGGTGCTGTCGTACATTGGGTCGTCGGTATACCTGGCCCACTGACTGCTGCAGTTCTTAAAAAACTCTTCCGGATGGGCTATATCCACACCTTTCGTTCCGCGCGCGAGAATCCCTTTCAGGTTTTTAGAACCCCACACGGCGCCTAAACCGCCTAAAGCCGCCGCATGCGCCACTCCGCACATAACGCAGGCCGCCAGACTGAGATGCTCCCCTGCCGGACCGATGAGAAAGCTGCCGATAGGATGCAGAAACTTATTACTAAAATGTTGAGACGGCTCGTGGATATCGCACAGTCTTTTCCGGGCCGCCCACACGTCAAGGCCCCAGATATCGGCGGCATCACGAATTTCCACCTTGTCATCATCTATCCAAATATAGACCGGTCTTTCCGCCCTTCCGGTAACAACGATGATGTCATATCCGGCATATTTCATAATCGGGCCGAAGGTGCCGCCCGAGTCTCCCCGCGCGTATATTCCCGTCAACGGCGATTTCGACATTACCTCGCATCTGCTTGAAGAGGGCGCCATGGTGCCCGTTAACGGGCCCGCGGCAATAACAACGACATTTTCGGGACCTAGAGGGTTTGTTTCAGGCCCGGTCATATCGTAAAGCATTTTTATCCCGAACCCCCGCCCGCCGATATACTTTTCATACCACTCTTCCGGAACGGAGGTGGTTTCTATTTTATTTCGCGAGAGATCTATTTTAAGAATATTTCCCGTCCATCCCTTCGGTTTTTTCATTTCATACTCCCCTTCTTTATAACGGTTTCCCGTACATCTTCCATCCCTCGCAGCCTAAGTCCCGGATAAGCAGGATCGTACTCCTCATAGGCAAGAGCCCCTGTTGGACACACGATGACGCAGGTCGGCTCCCCGCCGCAATGGTCGCACAGCACCACCTTCTTCTCGGCAGCCGAAAAAACCGGTCCGGCGTACGGGCACACTTTTCGACATATCGAGCAGTTGTCGCATAGGTTTTCATCGATACGGACGGTCCCGGTATCACTATCTCTGCTTATCGCCCCTTTTGGACACGAGGGTATGCAGACCGGTTCAACGCAGTGCTGGCAGAGAATTGGAACATTTACGCCGGTATCTTCAAAATCTGCAACCCGAATACGGGATGCAGCCGGATTAATTGCGCCTGTTTTTACCAGGGAGCACCCCTGAACGCACATATAGCATCCTGTGCATTTATTATGGTTGATCACAATTTTTTTGTGCATATTCGCTCCTTCGCTTCTTATCCGAGAATGTCCCGGATCTTCCTTTTCAGATTACTCTCCAGCGGTTCCACCGCGTGGCTGCCCAGGATATCATCGACTCTCTCAAGCGCCCGATCATGCAGGGTCCGTGCACCTGACGCTTCCCAGGCGTCGAAATGATTTCGGTCGAACAGGGCGGGAAACCAATCTTCCCGGAAGTGCTCCACCGTATGATCGGTGGAAAGATACTCACCGTAGGGACCTTGTTCCGCGATCAGGTCGAGGGCCAACGTATCTTTGTTAACGATAACATCGCCGCAATAGCGGCGGATGAACCCGATGAACTCGTCGCAGCCGACAAGATGTTCGATGGAATAGCACATGCCGCTTTCGATGTAGCCGACATCATGGATAAGATTCACCCCTGCCATGGCCTCGGACATCATGGAAAAAGCGGACTCCGCCGCGGCCTGACCGTCCACGGCCTTCGAATCGGTTGCACCGCCGAGGCCGAAGGAGGGAAGTCCGTAAAACGACGCCATCCCCGAGCGAACGCCGAAACTCTCCGGTCCGGCGTACAGATTTACCGACGAGCTCATGTCGAAGTTGTCGCCGTAACCGCCGCTGTGTATAACAGGGGCCCCTTCCTTTTTCAGCTGAGCCAAAACAAGCCCCACCAGCTCTCCCGCATTCGCCAATGCGACGGCCCCCGCCCGCGTCACCGGTCCGTTCACCCCCCGCAGCACCATGGGGGTGTAGGTTGTCGGTAATCCCCTCTCCGCAAAAAAAAGAAGTTTCCGTAACGATTCCTCATTATGCCGAAGCGGGTCCGTAACATTGATGTAACAGCAGGCGTAGGGATTTTCCGAATGGGCGGACTTCCCACCCGCGATTATCTCGGCCGATTTCACCACATCGATGCTGCTCTCAAAATCGTTTGTCACAAACATGATGGGTTTTACACTGTTTTCAATCATTGCTCTCATCTGCAGACGATTCGCGTCTTTAGGCGGCACATCGGACGGGACCGTTACGGACATCAGGAAATCGATGTTCGGGAGGGCATCGCATACTTTCGTAATCTCCTCGATATCATGGAGGGTCCCTTCCCTTCTTTTCCCGGTTCTGTGGTCGAGAACAAAGATACAGTCCGAACCCGTCCCGAAATAAACCTTCCCTTTCTCGAGTATCAATGACGGATTTCCACGGCGGTCGTGCAGGACAATCTTTTTCGGTGCCGTCTCCAGCGCCCGTTCTACCAAACTGCCGGGAATATACGCTCTGTTGCCGTCCTCTACCCGTACACCGGCTTTTTTGAGCAGGCGGACCGACTCCTCTTCGAAAAGACAGGCCCCCACCCTTTCGAGTATCTCAATGCTCGCTTCATGTATTTTTCGGGCGAGGGAGTCCGAAAGATAGTGAGTATGCGGTCGGAACCTTGTACCGGTCGTTCTCATACGAAAAAGTTCTCCTTTATTAAACTGGTAAAATGATCGATATGTCGTTTCATGATGCTCCGGGCTTCGGGAGCATTTTTCTCCTCGACCGCATGCAGCAGCTCCTCTAACTCATCAAACTGTTCATGAAAATCCGAAGAGGAAAAGCCGAATTGAAACCAATACATCGACATTTTATACAAAAGGGATTCAACAATTTCCTTTAATTGCATGTTGCCTGCCGCATTATAAATAATTCGATGAAACTCTATATCGATATCCGAAAGTTTCTTGAGCGTCTCATCCGACACCGGCCCGACAGACGCCGCGTTGTCCAGCAGCTCCCGCAGCCTTGCAAGCCCTTCTGAAGTAATATTCGCCGTTGCCAGTTCCGCGGCAAGCCCTTCGAGTTCCTTTCGAAGCTGGATGATCTCTCGCAAGGTACGAATATCGAGGCTTACGACGCGGGTCCCCAATTTAGGTATAATTTCGACGAGTCCGTTTCGCTTCAGTTCCTGCAATATCTCGCGCAGGGGAGTCCTTCCGATTTCGTACTCCTCCATAAGTTCCTTTTCAAAGAGCTGCTGCCCAGGGCTTAAATCGCTGGTGATTATCCGGTAGCGAAGGTTCTCATAGATTTCCCTTTTCAGGGCCATGCGTGCTTTGCTCCTTTTTTTACTGACCTCATTCGACAACTGCTTGACAACTGCAGCAATCTTGTATATATCTTATATATAACATGTATATGTGTACTTGCGCAACTGTTTTTTTAAGAGATTTCAATTGCTTGAGAAAAAGGGAGATCGAATGTCGGAAAATATCGATGCTTTTCTTCGAGTTTTAGATGGAAAAGATACGAAAACCGGCGGGGGGACCGCATCCAGTATCGCAGGCGCGATGGCTGCCGGGCTGGTTTCCATGGTCGCGCGGCTGTCGATAGGGAAACAGGACCTCCTTGACCGGGAACATTACGAAGAAATTGCCCGGAAAGCGGACAATACGGGCCGAGACCTCTTCCGCGGCGGCTTCGAAGATTCCGCGGCCTTTGACCGTATCAGTTCCGCCTTTAAACTCCCCAAAAATACACCGGAAGAAAAGGCCGCGCGTTCAAAAGAATTGCAGGCGGCATTTATTCAGGCAGCCGAAGTACCGCTTTGCAACGCCGCATCCTGCCGCGCCATTCTCGAACTCTGCAGCCGCTTAGGGGAGCGTTTTAATACGAACGCGGCATCGGATTTGGAATGCGCCCGGTATCTGGCCGAGGCCGGAATGAGGGGATGCGCCGCAAACGTCCGGATAAATATGCCTTCAATAAAAAACAAAGAAATCCGCCGAGACCTTGAATTACGCTTAACCGAAATTATCGACAGGGAGGTTGCTAAATGAAAGCATTGATGTGCGTTCCGAATATCAGCGAAGGTACGGACCTAAGCATTGTCGAAAAGGTCGTGGACCAGATCCGTTCAACCTCCGGAGTAATTTTGCTCGACTACTCCTCGAACGCGGACCACAACCGGTCCGTCATCACCTATATCGGTGAACCGGAGGCGGTTGTCGAAGGGACAAAAAAGCTTACGAAAACCGCGTTGGCGTTAATCGACATGACAAAACAGAAAGGATCGCATCCGAGACAGGGAGCCGTCGATGTCGTACCCTTTATTCCGATTCGAGGTATTACCGAGGAGGAGTCGGTACAGATCGCCCGCGACTTCGGCGGATGGGCGGGGAAAGAGCTGAAAGTCCCCGTCTATTTCTACGAAGACGCGGCAACGAAACCGGAATGGAAGAGTGTCGCTAAAGTCCGGAAAGGACAGTACGAGGGTCTTGCCGAGAAGATTAACAAGCCGGAGTGGAAACCCGATGAAGGGCCGGCGGAGTTCGTTCCGAAAAGCGGATCCATGCAGGTTTCTTCACGGTTCCCCCTGGTGGCGCTTAACATCAATTTGGCAACAACCGACGTCGGTATTGCCGATACAATTGCCCGCAGTGTCCGTCATATTAACGGCGGGTTTCGCTATGTCCGTGCCATCGGCCTTTCTCTTGAGGAAGAAGGAATGGTGCAGGTCTCCATGAACCTCGTTCACTATGAAAAAACACCGATCCCGATGGTTATGGAGGCGGTAAAGAGGGAAGCCCTGCGGTATGGTGTCCAGGTTGCAGGTTCAGAACTGGTCGGCCCCGTTCCCATGGGAGCGATGGCCCAGGTACTCCGATACTATCTCCAGGCCCACGATTTTTCGATGGACCAAGTCATCGAAAGCTCCCTGATCAGCAGTTCTTCCGATGAGGGTTGTCAATGACCAAGCAGCAGGCAGATCTTGTTATCAGGGGCGCGGCGGAGATTATCACCTGTGTTCCCCGGGAGAATGATCCCTTAGGCCGCATCCGGGGGGGGACAATCGCCGTTGCCGATGGAAAAATCATCGGTGCGGGTCCCGACCGGGAGGTCCGGGAAAAGGTGGAGACCTCCGCCGCCCGCATTGTCGACGCAACGGGTAAAATTGCCGCGCCGGGTTTTGTCGACTGCCACACCCATGTTGTGTTCGGGAAGTCGAGAAACCGGGAGTTCGGATTAAAAATGACCCGCACCGTTTCTGAAATCGAAGCAACGGGAATGAAAACAGGTATTCCCGCGTCGATCCTCATGACACGGGAGTCCTCGGAGGAGGAGCTGTTTGCAAGCGCCTCGGACCGGCTGAACCGGATGCTCCGTTACGGTAGTACCACGGTTGAGAGCAAGACCGGGTACGGAATCACATGGCAGGACGAACTGAAAATGCTCCGGGTCAACCGCAGGCTGGCAAATGAATTGCCGATTGATATCGTTTCCACCTTTCTAGGCGCCCACGACTTCCCTCCTGAAATCGACCGGGAGAACAAATCGGCCCGGACAAAGTATATCCGTGAACTAACGGAGAAGATGATCCCTCAAAGCGCAGAGGAAGGGCTTGCCGAGTTTTGCGACGTGTATTGCGATACGGGTTACTATACCGCGGAAGAGGCTGAGCAGGTATTACGGGCGGGAATGGACAACGGTCTGTTACCGCGCATCCATACCGATGCGTATGCAAACATCGGCGGCAGCAGCCTCGCGGCCCGGCTGCCGGCGGTAACGGCGGACCATCTGAATTACACCGCCCGACACGAGATGCGGCTTTTAGCCGAGGCGGGTGTCGTCGGCGTTCTGCTCCCTGCCCTTGACTTTGCCGTCGCCCATCCGAACCCGGTCAATGCCCGGCCATTCATCGATGCGGGAGTAACGCTCGCCCTGGGGACCAATTTGAACCCCGGCAACTGGACCGAGTCGATGCAGTTGGTAATGCAGTTCGCCTGCAGAAACTACGGCATGTCACCTGAAGAGGCGATGATAGCCGCCACCCGGGGCGCCGCTCGGGCGCTGAAACGAGAAGACAGCATCGGATGTTTATCGGAAGGATTTCAGGCGGATATCCAACTGTGGGATATTCCGGAATTCGAAGATCTTATGTACCGCATCGGCAATAACGCCGTATGGAAGGTCATAAAAAATGGCGAGATCATCGCAAACATTACATCGTAAGGAGAAAATCGTTGGCATCAGTTGAAATAACAGGGAAGAGTCTGACCATCGAGGAGGTTGTCGGTGTTGCCCGGGACAAGGTCCATGTTGCCCCCTTAGCGGCAGAGACAATACACCGCATGGAGGCAACGCAAAAATGGCTCGAAGAAGAGATAAAGA
>CAZSGZ010000112.1:0-1751 GCA_964606455.1 uncultured Spirochaetales bacterium | reverse complement strand
GGGGATCCTCTCGAGGAACGTGATTTTATCCGACGTTGCAGGAGTGGGAGACCCGCTGCCGGAAGAGATCGTCCGGGGAATGATGCTTATCCGGGCGAACACCATGGCCGGCGGCCCCTCGGGGATCAGACCGGTGTGTGTCGAAACACTGATCCGTATGCTGAACGGAGGGGTGATTCCCTATGTGCCGAAAAAAGGCTCGCTAGGAGCCAGCGGTGACCTAACGGCCCTTGCGGCTATAGCGTCGGTTATCACCTGCGATGAGGACGGCGGCGGGTACAGCGGCAAGGCCTGGTTCGAGGGAGAACTCTTAAGCGGGGACGAGGCGATGAAACGGGCCGGCATTCCCCGAATACGGCCTATCGCCAAAGAAGGCAACTCGCTTATAAACGGGACAGCGTTCATGGCGGCCCTCGGCTGTCTTGCGATCGTTCGCTGCGAAAACATCATCCTGAACGCCCTCATCGCTGCAGGCTTAAGCCTCGAGGCTATGTGCGCCGTCTCCGATGCCTTTCACCCGTCCCTCCATCGAGCATCCAACCAGCCAGGCCAGATAAAAACGGCGGAACGGCTTCGAGCCCTTCTGAACGGAAGTAAGCTGATGGATTCCATGCATCGGGTCCAGGATGCTTACAGCCTGAGGTGTATCCCCCAGGTAATCGGTCCGGCAGCGGACACAGTTGGTTTCGCCCGCGGCTATATCGACCGGACACTGAACGCAGGCATCGACAACCCGCTCATATTCGAAAACGACGTGCCCGGTAACGGCGGCGACCATCCCTACATCTGCGTGTCCGGCGGGAATTTTCACGGCGAAGGGCTGGCATTTATGATGGATTTTCTCTCCATCGCTCTCTCCGAGGTTGCAAACATTTCGGACAGGCGCTCTTTTGCACTTCTTACCCCGTCGCTGAATCACGGGCTCCCCAGCATGCTTATTCCGGCTAACGGTCTCAACACGGGACTGATGGTCGCGCAGTATGCCGCAGCGGCACTCGTCTCGGACAACAAAACCCTCGCCCATCCGGACAGTGTCGATTCCATCCCCACCAGCGCCGACCAGGAGGACCATGTGAGTATGGGGGCGAACGGCGCCAGGCATCTTTGGGAAATACTCGAAAATGTCACCAATGTGCTGGCAGTCGAGTACCTCTGCGCGGCACAGGCGGTGGACCTGCGGGAAAACGGACCTGCCAGGTTGGCGGCGGGGACTAGAATCGCGTATGACATGATCCGGGACAAGGTGGGCCACTATACCACCGACACGGAAATGACACCGGATATTGACCGGATTGCCGGGATGATCGACAGCGGCAGTATCGCCGCCGCTGTAACCGACGCCGGTATAGTTACATAAAAAGGAGAAGTTGAATGAAACCTGAAATTCTGTATGAAGTAAAAGCCCAGCGCGGCAACACACTGCGGTGCAAAGGGTGGAAACAGGAAACGCTTTTGAGAATGCTGGAAAACAACATGGAAAATGCCGAAGCGCCGGAATATCTGGTTATTTACGGCGGTATCGGAAAATGCGCCCGGAACTGGGAATCCTATCATGCCATTGTCGAATCTCTAAAAAACCTGGAAAACGACGAGACCTTGGTGGTCCAGTCCGGGATGCCCGTCGCGATATTCAAGACCCACCGTCTGGCGCCGCGTGTTATCATGGCAACCACGAATATCATGAAGGCGACCTGGCCGATCTTTTACGATCTTCAAGACAAAAATCTGACGATTTTTGCCCAGTACACCGC
>CAZSGZ010000111.1:0-10819 GCA_964606455.1 uncultured Spirochaetales bacterium | reverse complement strand
GCAATAAGCACCTTCTTCCCCAATCCGATAACGAAGCGGGATACGCCGCCGCTGAATTGGGAAAGGTCCCATTTCCGGTGTTCTATGCCGCGCGCAATGTCCCGGTATCGGACAATCGGCCCCGCGACAAGCTGATGAAAGAGGGAAACGAAAAGGAGAAAATTCCAGTAGGATTTTTGCGCCGGCGTATCGCCCCTGTATACGTCTATCGAGTAACTGAGGGTTTGAAAGGTGTAAAAGCTGATCCCGATAGGCAGATCGAAGCGCGGGACATGTAGAGATATTCCAAACACATCATTGATCGATTCAACGGCCATGGAGGAATATTTAAACGCCGCCAGCAGGCCCAGGTTGACGATAATCGAACTAATCAGACCGGCTTTACTCTGCCATCTGCCCCGGTATTTTTCGATAAGCCGGCCGTGAATAAAGTCGGCACTCGCGCTTATCAACAGGAGGCTTACCCAGATCGGTTCTCCCCAGGCGTAAAATACAAGGGACGCGAAAATAAGGATACCGTTTTTATATTTTATCGAAGGAATAATGTAGTAGAGAAAAAGCGTAGCGGGGAGAAATATGTATAAAAACGTAAGGCTCGCGAATACCATGGCTGCATACTAGTGTAAGATTTCGGATTGTATACCGAATGAAGTGTTTCGGACAAGAGACATTATCCTTTCTTCCGCCCTTCCTTTACCAGATGCATGAAGGCCTCTAAGCGGTTGTCCACGTGGGTCTCCTGCTGGTCGCCGAAGGAGAGGGAGGTTATCGGCAGATTTTTCTGTTCCTCTTTGATGTCCGGAAAAAAGGCCTCCGACATCGTCCCGATCATGCAGTTCGGGCACATGACGTTCAGGATCCCCTCCGCGCCGGCGTGATGCAGTTCGTAGATCCGGTTTAAGTTCAGGGAAATGAGGTTGTCGACCCGGTAGTCGATTAAGTCTTTCGTCCGCTCGTAGACGTCGGGAAATTGCGATTCCTGCGGTGTCCGCAGATTGTCGGGAAAATACCGGTCTACCCGCGCCTTCAAGACGGAGATTGCCGGCAGCAGTGCCCGGGCCCCGAAGGAGGCCAGAAATTTTCCGTCGTCCCGGAGTTTTTTATGCAGCTGTTCGTATCGGTACAGGACCACGTCCATAATGAGGGCGGAGGCAAGTGTGTCGAAGCCGTTTTTCTGCAGTTTTTCGAAGAGGCCGAAATTGGCCGCCGGGTTGATGCGGGTAAAAACGTCGCCGGTAATTCCCACCGCGGGGCGGCGGGGTTTGTCGGTAAGCGGCACATTGTGCATTCTTTTCGTGGTTTCTTTTATTCCCCGCATCAGTTTATGTTCCGCCATCCGTTCGTTCAGCAGGACCATATTCCGCCGGTGTGTTTCCATAACCGAGCCGGGTACCGCTTCGTAGGGTATAATTTCAAAGGCCCACTTTGTAAGCCGGTCAATGGTGTAGCTGCTCATGGCCAGATAGTAGGGATAGATCAGCCCCAGTTCTTTCATCAGCTGCATGTTCCCGAAATCGAGGAGGTGGACATTGTGTATCCCCATTTTGTCCAGTGCAAGCTGCATGGATGTTTCGTACGCATTAATGAGGCAGGACCCGACGTATTTCGGCGAATAGTATATCGATTCCCGGCTGTCGTGCTGCCCCGGGCTTGCCGGAACGTTTTTGTCCTCCGCGAGGCGCAGCAGGTCGCCTAAAATGGTTAGAAAGGGGTGGCATTCGTTTCCGGAAGCGTATTTTCTCGCCAGCTCGAAAGAGCGTTCATCCGTCGGCGGCAGCACCTCCGCCCGGCAGCCCGCCGCCCGCAGAGCGCCGGCGTAGGCATAGGCATGGTCGGAAAAATAGGGGATGCGGCAGTCGTACTCCCGCAGCGGACGTTCGGGCCGCCAGAGACGGCGGCCGTTGCTGTCGGGGGCGGCCGGCTTTTTTAACCCGGCACTGCCGGCAGCCGCGGTCCTGTTTTTCACACTTCTGGCATAGGCTTCCACCCGGGTTATCAGCCCCGTATCGATATGGTTCTCGTCGAACTCGAGGACAAGACGCGGGGAATCCCGCAGTATTTCCTCTATAAAGGGAACGATAAAGCCGTCGGGACCGCAGCCGAAACTCGTCAGGATGACGGGGAAAAGGGACGGATGCCTGCGGGTAAAGGAGGCCGCCTGCAGCAGCTTCCTTCCCATCTCCCAATGGACCTCTTCCCAAAAATCACCTATCTCTTCATTGTCAATGTCCAGAAAATCGACGGGGACCGGCAGCACGCCGAAACTGCTGATTTTATCCGCAAGTTCCATATTTAGATAGGCGTCGCAGGCCACATAGGGACGCCCGATCAGAACAAACCCCGTCCCTCCGCTCCGTTCCAGCTCTTCCAGCAGTTTCCGTCCCTCAGTTTTACACGCCCGGCGGAACAGCTCTTCGCTTTCCCGGGCGCGCGGCAGGGCCGCGGCAATTTCCCCCTTCGGTATGCCTAAAATGCTGCCGGCGCGGTGTATCCACGCTTTATCTTCCCCTTCCCGCGGCTTCCCGAGAATGACCGTACTGCCGCTGATTTTTTTCCTGATGATGTAGCCGGCGGCCTGGGTGTAAGGGCAGAGGTAGCGGGGTTTCTCGCCGCTGTCGGGTTCTGCCGCCGGGGTATGGGGAACGAAAATATAATCGGTATTCATGTCGGCGGCGGCTAAGGCGTGGCCGTAGAGCATTCTAACGGGCATACAGGTTTCAACGGGAAGCTGTTCTTTTCCCTGTTCCGCTATTTTTACCGTGCTTTCTCCGGTGCTGATAACGGTAAAACCGAGGGCCCGGAAGAAAGCCGACCAAAAGGGATAATCTTCGAACAGTGTGAGCCCCGAAGGCAGGGCTATCGAGCCCCGGGATTGCTTCGACCTCAGAGACGACGATCGTCCGGACTCCGTTTCCCGGGTTTTTAGATAATCGGAATACAGAAGCCTCGTATAGACCGAGAGGGGTGTTTCCTTTTTCGGCTTCCGCGCCGATTTATCCGTTACTGTCTGCCCGGGGGCTGCCGAGGTATTGTGCTTTCCGCATATAGAGCCGAACTGGACCGCACCGCCGTTACTGCCTGTAACAGTCATAATTTCACATCTGTTCGGACAATCTTCGCAGGTCCAATAGTGAACGGTGTACCGGTCAGCGGCGGCCGTAAAACCGGAAAATGCAGACGGAATTTCGTCCATTTCCTCCGCCGCAATCAGGGCCGCCCCGACGGCACCGGCGTAAGTTGGCGCGGGGTGAAGGAATATGGGCCGGCCGAGGTGAGACTCAAACGCGGCATGGACGGCTTCGTTATTGGCTACACCCCCCTGAAAGATAATCCGGTTTTCCGGGTCTAAAGAGGCGGAAACGTTTTCCAGATAATTTTCCACAATTGAAAAAGCCAGCCCCGCGCACAGGTCTTCCGTGGATTCCCCCTTCTGAATATGATGGACCAAATCGGAATCCATGAAAACCGTACACCGGCTGCCTAAAGCGGCGGGTGTTTTCGACTGAAAAGCGTATCGGGAAAAATCTTTTGTAATGTCGAGGGACAATCTTCCGGCCTGTTCTTCTAAAAACGATCCTGTACCCGCCGCGCAGAGACGGTTCATAATAAAATTTTTTACCGCACCCTGTTCGAGACGGATAAACTTCGAGTCCTGCCCCCCGATTTCAAAAATGGTATCCGCCTCGGGATGGTAAAATACAGCGGACCGGGAGTGGGCGGTAATTTCATCCACCGCCTGATCGGCGCCGAACACTTTCCGAACCAGGTGCCGCCCGGACCCGGTACTGTAAAACCCGGCAATTTTCGTGTCCTTTCCTTCGACGGCGGTACCGAGCCGCCGCAGGACCCGGGAGGCGGCCTGTATCGGTTCGCTTCGGGTTGCCTCCGCGGCGGAAGCGGTAATTTTTCCTGCTTTGTTTACAAGGACACCCTTCGTCGTAACGGACCCTACATCGACCCCGAGGTAGAGGGTCTCTCCCCGGGTAACCGATGTGAATACATCTTCTCCGCCGGAAGGCAGGGGCGGTCTGCTTCGGAGCGCCGGGTAAGGAGAGCGGCCTCCCGGGGCCGTTGTCAATTGTTCGACAGATTCAAGAAGGTCCGCGGCCGACAGCGGCTGCTCCAACAGCTCCCCCCGGGCGTGGAGGGCGGCGCCGTATGCACCGGCGCACTTGTGATAATCCGGTACAATAATATCTCGCTCGGGAATTTCCAGCACTTGGGAAAACGCCCGAAGCATCCCCCTGTTCGCGGCAACTCCTCCCTGGAAAGCTACGGGCCGCGGCGGCCTTCGTCCTTTACACAAGGTGGCCAGGTAGTTTCTAGCCAGGGCGAAACACAGTCCCGCCGCAATCGGCCCTTTTTCCGTCCCCTTCTGCTGAAGATGTATCATATCGCTTTTCGCAAAGACGGAGCATCTGCCGGCGATAACCGGCACCGAATCGGCGCGGTATGCCGCATCGGCGAAATCTTCGATGGAAAGCCCTAAACGGCCGCTCTGCTGATCAAGGAACGCCCCTGTACCGGCGGAACAAAGTCCGTTGAACTGGAAATTTTCTACGTATGGCGTTCCGTCGTCTCCCCGGTCGATTCGGATAAATTTCGAGTCCTGTCCGCCGATTTCAATAATGCTGTTTACTTCAGGATGGTGTTCCCAGCAGCCCTGTGCATGGGCGATAATTTCGTTGAGCGCCGGAAGGTGAAGCTTTTCGGTAAAGGCTGACTTTCCGCTTCCGGTAAATACCACCCCTGAAAAAACGGGTGTATCGAGAGCGCTGATTAATTCCCGAAGAATTTCCATCAGCTTTTTTTTCGGTTTCGCCTCGGTGTAGCGGTAGGAGGAAAAAATAATTTCACCATCTCCGTTGCATACGACAGCTTTAAGTGATACTGAACCGATGTCTATCCCGAGGTAATACCTTGCATCCCGCATGTGTACAAAATATATCCGTCCACTATAAAAGTAAAGCAGTAGGCCGGCAATGGCTGTTTTCCCTTTGCAAAGTTACGAAAATTAGGATATACTTCAGTATCCATTAACAGTGGAAGGAGGAGGGAGATATGAAGAAATTTTTACTGATTCTGGTTCTCGTGATTGCGGCTGCAGGGTTTGTTACGGCTCAGGAAATCGAGTTCGGCAAACTGCCGCCGGGAAAGTGGCTGGATCCAAATTGGGACGCCGTGTGGGAAGTAACCGCGTCAAACATCAGGATTCTGGATGTAAACGGAAAAGTCCTATTTGAGTTCCGGGGAAAAACGAACAAGAATTTTTCCGTTGGAACATCGAGCCAGGGGCCCTACGCTACCTTTTCTACCGAAGAAACGGGGAAAACCTACAAATTTACGAAACCGGTAACGAACAAAAACGTAATACTTGAAATAGACCGGCCGGGGCAGCCTCATTATATGGTGGACATGAACCCCTTTCCCTAATATCCGGTTTTATACGGCAAAAACCGTTTTCCCGGTCTCGTGGAAAACGGTTTTTTTATATAGAATGCCTTCATGAAAAAAACACCTCTCTTTTATCTGCTCATCATTTGTGCAATGGCTTTTTGGGGAGGCGCGTGGACTTCGGCGAAAGCCGTAAGCGGAATTGTTTCGGTACAGACGATTGTTTTGTATCGGTTTATGTTCGCGACCCTTGCGGTTGTACCCTTTGTCTTTGTCTATCGGCAGCGTTTCTTTTTACAGGGAAAACAGCTGCTGTGGACCGTTTTTGGAGCATTTCTCTTTACCGCGTACAATCAGCTTTTTTTTACCGGAATTAATATCGGACTCGCCGGCGCCGGAGGTGTTCTCGTTACCACGACAAATCCGATTTTTACGTATCTTCTCTGTATTATAATTTATAAATACCGGCTTACCGTACGTTCCGGCCTGGGCCTGCTTCTCGGATTTGCCGGGGGATGTATTATGCTCCGCGTCTGGACGCTAAACGCGGCGGAAATTTTCCAGTTTGGAAACGGGATCTTCCTTCTTTCGGCGGTCGTGTGGGCTGCTGTTACCATTGTCAGCGGTCACGCCCAGAAGCGGATCCATTTTACCGTCTATACGTTTTGGTTTTACCTTTTTTCCGCCGTGTTCAGCCTTCCTTTTTCACTTGCAGCCGGGGATATCCTTTCGGTTTTTCGGGAAACCACCTTTTTCTGGCTGAACCTGCTGTATTTGAGCTTTTTCGCAATGGCCTTTTCCGCGACGATTTATTTCTATACGTCTAACCGCCTGGGGAGTCACAAGGCCAGCAATTTTGTCTTTCTCGTCCCTGTGTTTGCCGTCGTTTTCAGCTTTCTTTTTCTTCACGAAATTCCCCGCTGGAATACCATTGTCGGCGGTGTCCTTGCAATGGGGGCGGTGTATATTCTAAACCGCGACGGACCCCGAAAAATAAAGAATTAGAAATAATTGAAGGAGGCACGATATGGCAGAAATATCCTGGTACAGGACACCGATTGAAAAAGAAACCCTAAAAACACTAACGGCAAGAAGTGACTTCAAGGGATTTCTGCAGGCCGGCAGTTTTTTGGTACTATACGCCGGATTTATTTTTCTCGGGGTATGGTTTTTTCTCAATAAACAATGGGGACTGATGGCGGCCGTCTGTGTCGTTCATTCCATTTTTCTCGATTTTGTAGGAATGGAAGCGGCGGTCCATGAATTGAGCCACGGGACCCCCTTTAAAACGAAATGGCTGAATGAACTGTTTTACCGGATTTTCAGTTTTTTAACCTGGAATAATTATCTGCATTTCAGGATCAGCCACATGAAACACCATCAGTTTACCGCTTTTCAAGGGCTTGATAAGGAAGTAATTATCGAACGGGACCCGTATAGGTTCCCGGACTATCTCAGCTGGTTTACATTCGATTTTAAAAAATTTAAAATGATTATGTTTCCGAATATCGCGCATTTTTTCGGCAACGGCGATGCTGACTTTTTCTCATGGGACCCGCTGCTGCCGGAAGGGGATAAAAACCGGAAAAGAATGATCAATTGGGCCCGTTTCATGGTTATCGGCCATCTTGTCCTTCTTGCTGTTTTTATCTATTTCCAGCTGTGGGTACTGATATTTCTCGTAACTTTCGGGTATTTCTTCTTTACCTTTGTAAGCAAGGGGACCGGAATTATCCAGCACCACGGTTTGTGCCCGAATGTCCCCGACTGGCGCGTTGTCTGTCATACCGTAAAGACCGGTCCCCTCATCAGCTATTTGTATTGGAGAATGCAGTACCATATTGAACATCACATGTATGCCGCGGTGCCCTTTTATAATCTGCGGAAGTTGCATAAACTATTAGCATTCGATACCCCGGAACCTCCGGGAAGTTTTTTCGCGGGTCTGACACGGATTCGAAAAATACACAGGCAGCAGCGTACCGACCCTGATTACTGTTTTGTTGCCGATTTTCCGGAAACCGCGGCGCCGCCGAAACTCTCGGAAAAGGAGTGAAACCATGAATATTTTCGGCCCCGTTCCTTCCAGGCGCTTGGGCAGGAGTATCGGGATAAACAATATCCCCCCCAAACACTGCAGCTATGCATGTGTCTACTGCCAGTTAGGAAGGGCGCTTAAAATGAGTATAGAACGGCAGGATTTCTTTCAGCCCGGCGAGTTATTTACCGAGGCCCGGGAGAAACTGTCGTATACCCGATCGCAGGGAGAAACCGTAGATTACCTGACGGTTGTTCCCGACGGAGAACCGACACTGGACCGGAACCTGGGTGTTCTGCTGGAAAAACTGAAAACCCTCGACTGCGGGGTGGCGGTTATAACAAATTCAACACTCCTCTTTATGCCGGAGGTACGGAAGGAACTGCTTGCGGCGGATTGGGTTTCCGTTAAAATTGACGCGGCGGATGAATCCGTCTGGAAAAAGATCGACCGGCCCCACCGGAAGCTGGGCTTGAACATGGTGATGGAGGGAATAGCCCTGTTTGCACAGGAGTTTCAGGGGAAGCTGGTAACCGAGACAATGCTCATAAAAGAACTCAACGACGGCCCTGACGTTCTCCGGAACACGGCGGAGTTTATCCGGAAAATCGGTCCGGCTGAAGCGTATTTGGGCATTCCCACCCGGCCGCCGGCGGAAGCATGGGCACTTCCCCCGACTGAAGAGCGGATTAACGAGGCATTTCAAATATACGCGGACACAATTGAACATGTGGAGTACCTCATTGGTTATGAAGGGAATGCCTTCCCCTATTCAGGCAGCCTCGAGGAGGATATATTAAGCATAACGGCCGTACATCCGATGCGGGAGGACGCGGTAGAGGAATATGTCCGGAAAGCAGGGGGAGATTTTTCTTCTATCGACAAGCTGGTTAAAGAGGGCAGATTGATTGCTTCGGAGTATAACAGTCACCGTTTTTATGTGAGAAAATTATCCCTTCCACACGGGAAATAAGGAAGGAGGAGATACAGATGAAAAAACGTACTATGGTAATAATTTTTTTTGGTTTTTCCCTGCTGCTGCCGCTGTCTGCCGTTGCCGGGGGAAACCGGGAAGCGGAAGAGGCGCCGCGGCAGGAAGAGGTCCGGGAGCCTTTTTCCATCGCGATTTTTATTCCGGGTGTGGTGGCGGGAAGTCCGTTGTATGAGGACCTTGTTGCGGGAACGGAAAAAGCTGCTTCCGAATACACCCATGTCAGTGTGAAAGTGCTGGAGGGGGGCTTTAATCAGGGTGAATGGGCTGAAAAACTCACCTCCCTCGCCGCGGGAGATTACGATGTCATTGTCACATCCAACCCCGCCATGCCTGCCGTGGCCGCGGAAGTAGTGGAGAATTTCCCCGGCCAGAAATTTATCAACCTCGATGGGTATTTGGAAGGAAATCCGCAAATTTACACCCTCATGTATAACCAGGTAGAGCAGGGTTACCTTGTCGGTTTTCTCGGCGGGCTTATTACGAAAAGCAGTATGGAAGGTGCAAACAGCGCGCTGAAAGCGGGGCTGATTGTCGCGCAGGAATATCCCGTCATGGAAAAGATGATTAAACCGGGGTATGAAAAGGGCCTTCGTGCCGTTGATCCGGAAATTAAACTCGACTACCGCGTTATCGGTAATTGGTACGACGCGAACAAAGCCGCGGACCTGGCGAACAGTATGTTTGACGCCGGGGTCGATGTTGTCCTTACCATTGCCGGAAGCGCAAACCAGGGGACCATCAAGGCCGCGGAAGAACGGGGGAAGTATGTTTTATATTTTGACGCCGAAGATTATGACCTTGCGCCCGGTACAATTGCCGGCTGTGCGGTTCTCCGCCAGGACAAGGCGGCCTATGAAACCGTTAAAAAAGCGATTGAAGGGACCCTCTCCTATGGTACCGCCGATGTCGTCCACATGAAAAACGGCTATGTCGACTTTGCCGATGATGATCCCCTTTACAGACAGACTGTTTCCGATGAAGTTCGGGAACAGATGGGCGAAGTAATTTCAAAACTCAGGAGCGGAGAATTGGTCTTTCAACCTCCCAAGTTCTGAACCTGTACGGAAAGTTTGTATGGCGTATCTCGAAATGCGGGGAATTACCAAAGTGTACTGGGAGCGGGATGTAAAAGCCAATAACAAGGCTGACCTTTCCGTCGCGGAGAACGAAATTCACGCAATTGTCGGGGAAAACGGCGCTGGTAAATCAACCCTGATGAAAGTGCTCTACGGCCTGGAGCAGCCTGATGAAGGGGAAATAATCTTTCGGGGAAGGAAGGTTGATATTGAAACCCCGCTGGTGGCAAACCGCCTGGGAATCGGGATGGTGCATCAGCATTTTAAGCTTATCGGTGATTTTACCGTAGCGGAAAACGTTGTGCTCGGCATCGAGCCGCGGAGTAAATGGGTCTTTTTTGACCGGCCGAAGGCAGTCGCGGCGGTGAACGATGTTATGCATAAAAACGGGTTTTCCATCGATCCGCGGCGGAAGGCGTCGACTCTCAGCGTGGGACAGATGCAGCAGGTTGAAATCGTAAAAATGCTGTACCGGCAGGCGGACCTTCTCATTTTAGACGAACCGACGTCGGTGTTGACGGAACAGGAAGTCCACGCGCTGTTTACTACTCTCCGGAAACTGAAGGACGCCGGTAAAACCATCATTCTTATCACCCATAAACTGAATGAAGTAAAAGAAATATCCTCCCGTGTTACGGTCATGAAAAAGGGGCGGGTTATCGCGGTACGGAACACTGCCGAGGTCGACAAACGGGAATTGTCGAAACTGATGGTGGGGAGGACCGTCCTTTTTGATGTAACGAGGGAGGCGAAAAGCTGCGGAGCTGCGGTAATGGAGCTGAAAAATGTTACCGTTAAGCACCGCGGACAGGACCGCCCGCTTCTCGATTCCGTCAATTTACAAATTCGGAGCTGTGAAATTGTCGGAGCAGCGGGAGTAAGCGGTAACGGACTCGAGGTATTGGAAGATGTTGCCGCGGGGTTGAGAAAGGTAAGCAGCGGGCGTCTGTATCACAACGGGGAAGATGTAACGGGAAAAGATACCCTCCGGCTCCGTGAGCAGGGTCTTGCCTATGTCCCCGCCGACCGGCTTTTTCGGGGGTCCAGCCTGGGAAGCACTGTCCGGGAAAACATGATTATTTCCAGGCACCATGACTTTTTACAAGCGGGAATTTTTAAACGGAAAAAAGTCCAAGCCTTCGCGGACAATCTTATCGAGCAGTTTAATATAGACGGACAGTCTTCGGCCCCGATTGGTACACTCTCGGGGGGAAACATCCAGAAAGTAATTCTCGCGCGGGAATTGGCGGGAAAAACTGATTTTATCATCTTTTCGGAACCGACGTGGGGCCTTGATGTTGCAAGCAGTCAATTTGT
>CAZSGZ010000110.1:0-10823 GCA_964606455.1 uncultured Spirochaetales bacterium | reverse complement strand
TTGGACATCAAGGCTGACTTGCAGGTCATCGTCGATTGGTTCAATACCGCGGCGCGCGAGCTGGTCTCGGCAACCCGTGCCACTGGCGCATTGAAGCCGCCAGCGAACCTCACGGGCACCTACCTGACCGGCGGCGCCAACGGTCCCGCACCGACCAATCAGGATTGGCAGGACGCCTTCGACGCGTTGCAGGGACCGGATATCCAGTGGGTCGTGCCGCTGAGCGCCGAGCCCGACATCTGGAACATGGCCGACGCGCATGTGCAGTTCATGAGCGGTCCCGGCAAGAGCGAGCGGCGCGCACTGGTCGGTGGCGACATCGTCGAGGGCACGCTGCAGTCGGGCATGTCCGAGGCGCAAGACGCTGCCATCGCGTTGAACAGTGACCGCACTGCGTTGTGTTTCCCGCCGCTGCTCGAGCGTGACTCCAGCGGCGCGCTGGTGCCGATCCCGGCGTATTTCCTGGCAGCAAAGGTCGCTGGTGGGTTCGCGTCGATGAACTTCGGCAACACGATGACCAACAAAGTGTTAAGGATCGACGGCATCGATCCGGTCATTGCTAACGTCTACGACTCCGACACGCTGATCAACTCCGGCGTGCTCTGTGTGCGCAAGACGCAGCGCGGCTACATCGTCGCCAAGGCTATCTCGACCTGGTTGAGCAACGACAACTACAACCGTGTCGAGCTATCGACTGGCGTGGCGCTGGACTATGTCGCGCGCACCGTCCGCGAGGCACTGGAGACATTCGTCGGCCGCAAGGCGAGCCCGATCACAATCCACGAGGCGATCACCGCGACGGACTCAGTGTTGCGCGATCTGTCGCGGCCCGAGCCGGTGGGTCCGGGTGTCATCGTCGGTGACGCGGATAACCCGGCATTCCGGGGTATCACGGCCGAGATCGAGGGCGACATCCTGCGCGTCTGGTTCGAGTGTTCGCCGGTCATCCCGATCAACTTCGTCCTTGTGGGCGTGCACGCCAAAGCCTACAGCGGCCAAGCGTCGTCTGTGATCACCAACGGTTAAGGGGGAGTAAGACATGGCAACCGAGCATCGGATTACTCACTCGGGTAATCGCATTGACGTGCAGTTTGATGGCAAGAGCATTGGGCTGTTGCAAAATCTGCGGCCTAGTGACGATTTTGGACATGCTCCAGCGAGCGGGGTAGGAGATATACACGTACAAGAGTATGTGCCCGCAATGGCGAACCATCGCCTGACGGCCAGCACCATGGTGCTTTTCCAGCAAAACATGCGCGATGCGGGTATCGCCATGGAGAACGGCGATGCGGTGTTGCGCGGGCTCGTATTTGACATCGTCATCTACGGCAAAGACCCGAAGAAATCAGGCGTACTGCGCAAGTACATCAAGTGCAGCTACACTGGCGGCGACGTCGATATTGCCAAGCACGCCATCGTTGCGAGCAACGCCCAGTTCGTGGCGCTTGACGTCAGCGGTACCGGTCTGTGATGGATAAGACGTTCACAGTCCAAGTGGACGACGTCGGCGCCTTCGAGTGCCGGCGCCGGACCATGCGCGTGCAGGTGGCGATCAGCGCCGAATACAACCGGCTGGTAGAGGGCGCGGAGACGGTCTCGCGCTCGCTCGATGCCATGGCATCGTTCCTGGCCTACCTGCAGGCGATGATCATCAACGGTCCCGACGATTGGGACGCCTACGCCATCGATCCGGACGACCCGGACGAGGTGGATCAGCTGCAGCGGGTCTATGCAGCGATCCAGGCGGAAGAGGCGCGATTTCGCAAAGGCCGACAGCCAAAGCCTGAAGCCGAGAGCAAGGGCATTAGCAAAGTCGATTGAGTGGTGGTATCGCGACCGCTACAAGTTGCCGGTCACGGATGATCGGTTCCTCGATGCCACGTTCGACGACATGCTATTGGATGCCTGGGCGAGCCACTACGCCACCATGAGCGCAGGCCAAGAAGAGTTGTTCGAGGACGACGACTTCGATCTGGATGCAGTGCTCGAAGAGGCCGAGCGGCGCGCGGATGGTGACTTCAGCGAGCCAGACGAGGATGTCACTGAGGTGCCTAACAAGTGGATTGATGTCGCCAGCGATGAGGAAGTCGCGGCCATGCGCCGATTGTCGCGTCAGGACGACGACTGGGAAGAGGTCGAGTCATGGTCGGTCGATCAAGTCTAGCCGTCTAGGCGCCAGCGAATCTTGCCTGAGTCGTAAACGCGCAGCATGCCGAGTGCGTCTTGTACTTGACGCTCGCTGCGGGAGTCTGTCGCAGGGTCAAAGGTCATTGTGGCGCCGACTTCAAGTATCCGCTTCGGGATGTGCTTACGCTGCCACAGGGACTTGTGCCAGGTCTGTAGCGTGCGCTTATCGACGACGCGATAGTCTGCACGGACGACCCCATCGCGCTCAAAGCCCAGCGCAGGATAAAGTGACCCGGCAAAATGCTGCCGATCAGAGAATGACCAGATGCGCTGCGGCTGGTATTGCGCTGTAAACGCTCTGAGCAACCGGCTGGCGCCACCGCGAACTAGCGCTGAGGTGGCGTAGCGGATTAGCTCCCACTCCGACGCACCGAAGCGGCCACGGCGGCTCCCGCCTTGCAGGAGCGCCATACAGGCGACCAGTTCACCGTTCGATAGCAGTCCCAGGTTGACCGCGCGACGCTTGATCCCGCCTTGGATATGCCATGTGTCGAAGAAATATCGGGCGTCATGATCATCGACGCTGACAAGCTCGCAGCGGCGGGCATCCGCGCGAGCGTCATCAGCCACACCTAGTGCATAACGCAAGGAGCGACGGATAACCGCATCGTTGCGCTTCAGATCAAAGTCCCACACTGAGAACAAGCGCAAGCCAATGCGCTCGGCTGCGGCCGTCTTCTTCTCATGGTAGCGAGGATCAGTGACCACGTCGTCCCGATGCCAATAGCTGCCGTTGTACTCGATGCCGAGGTTGCGCCCAGGGACCAAGATATCGACCTCCATCCCATCTAGGAGGCGGCGATCGTTACGCTCGACGGCAAACCCAAGGTCGGCAATCCAGTTCGCAAGATCGTCTTCCGCTCTGCTGGTTGTGCGCTCGCTGGCACAGCGCGGACACTCGCAACCCTTGAGGTGGTTCTGCGGCAACACGGAAAAGGCGCCATGCTTCTCGCAGGTCACCTGCACGGGCGCTTTGAAGTGCTGGTATGCCGAGTAGGTGTAGCGCTCGCCATGCACGGCTCTGGCACGCTGCAGGAAGGTCGCGTAATCAATCACCGCCCGTCCCGCGCAGGCGGGGCAGCCGTACTGTCGCCCGACATGGTCTTGAGGGCGCTGCCAGAACGAGCCGTGTTCAGGGCAGATGATCTCCACCTTGTTTGCCACACTCTTGAGCTTGACGCGCGCGTAGTCGTAGCGCTCACCATGAATGGCACGCGCTCGCTGAATGAAAGACTGCAGGGTAACCGGCTGTAGGCCCGCGCAGGCAGGGCAGCCGCTTCCCATGGCATGGGTCTTGGCGATCTGCTCGAACGCGCCATGGACCCTGCAGATGATCCGGGCTGGCTTGGTCCAGCCTTGGTAGTCGAGCTGTCCGTAATCATAGCGCTCGCCATGCTGATCCTGAGCGCGGCGCAGAAACTCGGTCTTGTCGATCTTGCGGCGACGGGAGCAGGCGGGGCAGCCGGTCGGACTATTCAGGTGCTCTTTCGGCAGCTGCCAGAACGCGCCATGTTCCGGGCAGATGATCTCGACCTTTGTGATCATGTTCTGGTACTGCACGCGGCTGTAGTCGAAGCGATCGCTATGCACGGCGCGCGCACGTTCGACAAATCCACCAGTTCCTAGCCGTGTCTGTCCAGCGTTCTGCGCGACGCCACAAGCCGGACAGCCGCGACCCTGCATGTGCGACAGAGGCAGCTGCTCGAACACACCATGGTCCGGGCAGATGATCTTAACCTTGCGTTTCTGCACACCGTGGTACTCGACCAGGCTGTAGTCGTACCGACCACCATGCGCTGACCGCGAGCGCTCCAGGAATTGATCGACGTTTGTGGGCGCGAAGCCAGCGCACTGCGGGCAGCGCGAGGCGCGGCTGACGTGATTTCCGGCTGACTGCCAGAACGGGCCATGGTCCGGGCAGATGATCTCGACCTTCTTGGTCATCCCGAGGTACTGCACACGGCTGTAGTCGTAGCGCTCGCCATGCACGGCGCGTGCTTTCTCGATCCATGCCTCGGTGGTCAAACGGACCTTTCTGGCGCCCATCGCGTGTTCCATTTCCGTGTCGCTGATATGTGTCCGTAGTGTACCGCGTCGTGACGGCATACTGCAACCAGAACACCAGGAGCACCCATGGCTGAAAACATCCGCATCGGCATCCGTGGCGATGCCGACTTCTCGCAAGCTGAAGCATCTGCCAGGCAAAGCGCGGATCGCATCGCGCGGACCCTGCAGGGCGCTCCGGTCATCAACCCATTCAGACCGCAAGACGCCGAAGACTTCCATTCGGCGATCACCAAGATCGAGCGCGCGCTAAAAGCCACCGGGCAGGCTGGCAAGGCGTTCTCAGACATCCAGTTCCCGCTCGGTCAATTCGCCGACGCGGAGAAGCACCTCGACCGCATCAAAGACCGCATCGAGCAGATGCGGCGCGACAGCACCTTCGGGCGCTCCATCATCAAGCGTGCCGGCGAGTTCGGGCTCGACACCGAACGACCGCACGAATGGACGCCTGAGCAATTCCGTCGCATGTACCGCGATCCGCGCATTGCCGACATGAACTGGCAGCGGTTCATGGGGCCGGGGTATCAGGCGGGCGCGCCACCGCAGTCGGGTCCAGGGCATCGCGAAGGCGGCGCAGCTCAAGGGCTTGCATATGGCGCACAGGTGCTCGGTCGGCAGGCAATCGGCCAAGCCGGCATGGGTGGCTCCTTCGGGCTCGGTATGGGCGCACGCGGCGCAGCCATGGCGGCAGGTGGGTCTGCGCTTGCAGCCACAGGTGTGGGGGCTGTGGTCGCCGGTGTGGGCGCTGCAGGGATGGTCCTGATGAAGGGCTACGAGGAGCACAAAAAGACGCTGGAGTCAGTCGACGCCCAGTACAAAGCCATCGGCTCGAAAGACGGCTTTGGCGGACTCATGGACCGCACCCGCGAGCTGGGCAACGCACTGCAGATGTCGCAGTCGGAGGCCGGGCAGCTTGCCCAGCAGTTCATCAAGCTCTCCAACGAGGCGGACTCCGAGCAAGCACTGCAGCATGCTGGCTATGCCGGCCGGTTCGCGCGCACGTTCGGTATGCAGCCTGGAGAGGGGGCAACGGCGTTCGGTCGTGCCCAGCGCGCCGGCATTGGCGAGACCGATGCCGAGATGCAGAAGTTCGCGGTCATGCTCTCGCAGACCATCCAGGGATCAGGGATGGACGCGCAAGCCGGCCAGGTTATGGAGCAGATGGTCGGCTATCTCGCCAACATCGAGCAGTCGCTGGGGCGTGAGGCAACGATGACTGAGGCGCAAGGCTACTCCGACATGCTGCGCGCGCTCTACGGTCCTGATGGTGCGATGTCGTCGGGCGCGGCAAGCGGAATCCTGGGTGGGCTGTCTGGCTTTGGGAGCGGCAAGAGCCCGATCGATGAAGCGCTCTCACACATGGCCTACGGCGATGCGCTTGGTTGGGATTTCGGCAAGATCAAGTATTTCCAAGAGCAGCCGATGAGTGCGACCCCGAACAGCGTGTTCGGCGAAGGCGGCGACAAGACCCGCTTCGAGATGATCATGGCCGAGGCGAAAAAACGATACTCGACGATGCTCTCCGAAGACCCGCGTCTCGGCTTCGGTGCAGCCTACGAGATGATGGGACACGGCAGCACGACCGAGGGTGTCCATGCCTACGACATGCACCAGCGACTCAAGCAGGGTTTACCGCCCGCTGAAGGCGGAAGGGATCTGCGCGAGACCATCGCCGACGAGAAACGTTCAAATGACGCGCGCATCGCCAACGCGAGCGCGGATATGGCGGCACGATTGATGCCGACCATCGAGACGTTTAAGACCAAGATGGCAGAGATGCTTGAGGGTGTTGAAGGGTTTGTGACAGGGACAGAGAAGGCGATCGATTCGCTCGGGGTGTTTTCGGGGGCGCTCGACGCAGCGGCGATGATCGCCAACCCGGTAAATGCGGCATCTGTCGCAGGCCGAGCGGCCGGCGTGGTCGGAGATGCGATCGTCGCACCGGCTGGGGCATCGGCAAACCCGCTGATGAGCGGTGCCCGTCGACGCCAGAGCAGAGGGGGCAGCGCCAATCCGACCCCGCATGCCATCAACCCGGGCTTGCAAGGCACCTCGCAGCTGGCGCAACAACAACCCCGGCAACATCGAGGGGCAGTATTTCGGCGCCGTGGGTAATGACGGCCGATTCGCGATCTACGACTCGCCAGAAGACGGCTGGCGCGCGATGGAAAAACAGATCTTGCGCTACTTCGACGGCAAGACCACCGGCACGAAGCTGCGCACGGTGCGCGACATCATCGGCACCTGGAGTCCGGCCGCAGACCCGACTAACGCACCCGGTACGACGCCCGCTTACATGCAACGTGTTGCAAAAGAGCTAGGCGTCGACGTGGATGAAGTGCTGGATCTGCGTGGCGACCCTGAAATGATGCGCAAGCTGCTCTCTGCAATGGCGACCCACGAAGCCGGGCGCGCGACGCCCTACGGCTCCACATTCGGCGCAACGCCACCACCGATCAGCGACTTCATGCAGCAGTTCGGTACCGATGCCGGCAACTGGCTATCCACAGGCGCCATGCTGCCGGGAATGGCTGATCTGCCCCGTGAGATTCAGCAGCAGCAGAAAGAGCAGCAAGAGAGGGCTGAGGCACGCCAGCAAGCCCTCTCCGCAGCGGCAGACCTGAACGTCAACATCAACCAGACCGCGGCCAACGGCCAGATGACCACCAAGCAGTACAACCTCAGCGTTGGCGAGCCGCGCGTGTCAGGCTCGCCACCGTCGCGCCAGGTCTGGAATCACGAGGCGCTGAGCTGATGTTGGGCGGACAGACGACACGCTATCACTATCGACCGGAGATTAGGATCACGATCGACGGTCGAGATATCACCAAGAAACTGTTTGGCGACGGCGGCTCAGTACGCATCAACAAGAGCCTCTACGCACCCCATGGCGAGGCACAGATCACGCTGCCGGACTTGCCCGTAAACGACGACGAGTCCGGCTATGGCTACTGGTCGCCCATGAACCCGGTCCTGATCGAGATGCGGCGCTGGCGCGAGGGGCAAACCAGCCTGGAGGACTTCTATCCGGTCTTTCGTGGCGTGGTGCGTTCAGTCGGCCGCTCAGAGCAGATCGATAGCGAAGGCCGGCCGAGGCGCTACGTGCATGTCGTTGCGCATGACTGCGGTGCTTTCTTTTTGATGGAGCAGCTACACGTCTTTATCACCATGCAGAACAAAGACATCGTCACTGCAAGAGGACTGACCTATATCCAGGAATACCTCAATGGCGAAAAGATCGACAGCTTAATGCCGGTCGGTGACTTCCTGTGGGACGTGGCGACCAAGACCACCGAGCCGATGATGAAAGCGGCAGGCTGGGAGTTCGAGAAGAAGTTTTTTGTCACGAAGGGCTACGTCATGCCCCTGGACGCGCTCAGCCACGAAGGGCCTATCTGGTCACTGCTGGACCGCTACGCCGACCGACCCTGGAACGAGTTTTTTACCCGGGAAGGCAAGGAGAAAACCGAGCTAGTCTTTCGTCCTGCGCCATGGTTCGACATGGACGGCAACCCCCTGCCGGACTTCACTGACGACGTGTACAACGATCTGCGGGTTTTCCAGATCCCCAAGTCTGACGTGATCGCATTGCACGCCCACAGAGACGATGCCGAGCTGGTCAACCACGTTTGGGTAAACTCGAGCGTCAACGCCGCGCTGATGTTCGCTGCGCACATTCCAGAAGCCGCGGGGATCATCAATAGCGAGACTCGAGCCAAGTTCGGCGACCGCGTTCAGATTGCGGTCTCGCACCTGCTGGCCGGAGAAAAGCCACCGCTGAACCTGCCCGAAGCCGAGCAAAAAGCGGTCGAGATCGACATGAAAAAATGGCTGGTTGAGCGCAAGCAATGGCTCATGCAGGCCGGCGAGCAGACCCACAATTTCGAGCGCGGCACGATGCAGCTCAAAGGCTACGCGTCCTATCGCGTCGGCGACTACATCGATCTGGTCCGCGCACCCAAGGATGACGCGCTAACCTGGCAAGGCTACGTCATTCGCACTACACACGATTTTCAGGCGTTCAACAGGTTCACCGTGACGCTTGAGTACATCCGCTCCAACCAGTGGATCAACCGGCAGCGCTCAGCCAGGCCCTATTGGGCAGAACGCCAACGCGGAGAGACAGCCCGACTATGATTCAACCCGACCAAAGCACCAGCGCCATCCGCTTGGCACGGGTCACGCATGTGCACCCGGAGGGTCAGTCGATGGATGTCATCTTCCTCGATACCGGCGACTTCGGGCGCAACGTCCAGGTTGTGTCGCCGATGGCAGGCACTGATTTCGGGTTCACGTCGGGCATCCCGTCGCCAGAAAAGGAAGGGCACGAACCGAACCTGTCCGACGACCCGGGCAAGCGCACGATCACTTGCGTCGTCGCATCAGCCGGCGGGGTGAATATCTGTCTCGGGTTCCTGTTTCCGCAGGTCAATCAGATGGCGTTCGATAAAGAGGCGCACAAGAACCGCATGATCGAGCGCCATCCGAGCGACTTCTACCGCACAGTTTCAGACGCAGGCGATGCCGATTGGGTCCATCCGTCCGGGGCGCGATTGCGGATCGGCTCAGGGGAGGACGCAGACGATCTGGCTGGAAAGGACTTCGATCAGCGCTGGGCAGTGAAGCGCAACACGGGTGGCGAGGTCGCGATTACGCTCTACAACGGTGGATCGACGGTGCAGATTGCGCCGAACGGGGATGTCGTTGTCGACGCCAAGGGCGATATCCAAGCGACAGCCCAGGGTGATATTACAGCGGACGCACAGGGCGATATCTCGGCTGAGGCGCAAGGCGAGGTCACCGTCACATCCGCTAGCATAGTGCATCTCAAAGCGCCAACGATCTATCTCGATGGCGCAGTTGTGTTCGGTGGCGCTGTTTCCGGGAAGATCGGCGGCGGCGGTGTCATCAACATGAGCGCATCCACCATCAACATGAGTGCTGGGGCGATGAATTTAGACGCTGACATTGCGCATCAGGGCGACATGAACACGTCCGGCACGCACACCGACAGCAACGGACCGCATAACGCCTAAGCGTCGTGACACGACAATGGCGGCATGGCCGTCATTTCCCAAAAAGACCGACCGATCGGACTGACTGTCGTCGATCAGGGCATTTTTAGCGGCAACTTCTCGCTCAGCCTGGGGTCGATCCCGTCGTTCCATCTGTTCTCGCCTCGACCGGAGGAGCTGAGCTACGGGCATCCGGGTCGTGGGACCGCGATTCAGACGCTCGACGGCGGCTTTATCGACGACTTCGGCGAAGGGCTGACCGACATCACCATCCGTGGTCACACGGGCTGGAACCAGACCATACCCGGCGAGCTGCAGTTCTACGCGCTCCGTGATCTGGTCACGCTGCGCTATCACGATCTGCGCGCGCAAAAAGCCGAAGCGAGCCAACCGATCAACGACGTCAAGATGTACCTGGTCGACACGCTCAATGCGTTTATGTACGAGGTCTACCCGCTGCAATTCCGTGGCACGCGCTCACGTCAGCAGCCGCTGCTCTACAAATACGAGATGCGCTTAGTGGGTGTGAACCGCACGATCGGGCTCTCAGATCTGATCGGCGGGATTGGGCTATGACGACACCGGCGGTGCTCGCGCTCACGGAGCCAAGCAAAGTCCCAGCGGCGGCGATAGCGCGGCTACAGCAGGTCTCAGGCGAGACTGGCCTGTCAGGGTATGCAGAGCTGGTCGCAGTGCTCGCTCAGGTCGCAGTGCTCGCCGCGGGGCTGCTCGAGCTTGCACGACGCCAGCAGGCGACCCGGGCGGATGGTCTGGCGCTGGACAACGCGCAGCGGCTCTTCAAAGGGGCAGAGCAGCTGTTTTCCGCGCTTGCGCCAACACTGAGGTCACGCGAGCGCGTGCACTCCATGGCCCTAGCCAAGCGCTACCGGCATGCCTATGCCGACATCCTGCTGCCGCGTCGCGAGTACCTGCAGCTGCAGCGCTACACCCTCACAACCGCGTCCACACACAGCGCCATCCGGCTCAATGAGCGCGCACAGGCGGCACTGTCTGTGCTCGATCAAGACTGGCTGCTGCACATCCGCGACGTGCCAGCGCTAGCGCGCGAGATCGAACGTGGAGTACGGCTCTGATGCACTATCTCACGCAGCACGAAGACCTGCGCGCCATCGCACTACGCGAGTTCGGCGACCCGGCACGCTGGACCGAGATCGCCGAACTAAACGATCTGCGGTTGCCGTTCATCGTCCGCTCATGGCGCGCCGAGGACCGGCTGCCGCACACGCTGATTTGGGGCGACCCGGTCAGGCTGCCCGAGCGTCAGCCCGCGATCGAGGTCAGAACCGCAGCCCGCGCGCTCGGAATCGACATCGCATTACGGCACGACGATCTGGCCGTCAGTAACGGCGATCTGGCACTGGTCAGCGGCGAGGATAACGTCGTGCAGGCGCTCTCGCATCGGCTGCGCGCGTTGCGTGGCGAGCTGGTCTATCACCCGCGCTACGGTTCATCGGTGCCGCTGTCGATCGGCCTGCCAGGTGGTCCCTTCCGCGAGCTGACCGCGTGCGTGAACGCGCCTCGTTCGTGACCGAAGAG
>CAZSGZ010000109.1:0-10844 GCA_964606455.1 uncultured Spirochaetales bacterium | reverse complement strand
TAGGTATTCATAAATCAATAACCATTCCGGTAAACAATGATGTCGTTCCCTTCTGCTTCGCGTAAGTACCGGAGCAGTGCCCGGGAAGAATCGAGGAAAAGCCAAGCGCATAGAGTTTCCTGAATACTTCGTCAATCTCCTTATCCGTTTTTTGATGCAGATGAAAACCGCCGAAAACAATATTCAGTTTTTCACGGGGAAACATGGCTGCCGTTTTTTCCGCAATAGTGACGATACCCGGATGGGCACAGCCCGTACACAGAGACATCCCGTGTTCCGTCCGGATGACCGCGGATATCTCGGTCAGCTTGTTTCCCTTGTGGACCCCTTCCAGTTCGCCTGTCAGGGTTACTTGTTCGTTCAGCCGCACCGGGTCGGGACCGACGGGGACAAAAATTCCGCCGCTCTCCGCGACCTTTTGTTTAAAGCCGGCGCTGAATCCTTCCCCGCCGTATACCTGCAGCCGCGGCCTCACACCCAGGAGGTCCCACAAACCTCCTTGGTGGTCCCAATGGTCATGAGATATGATAACACTGTCGATATCATACACCGAAAACTGCAGACGCTTCATATTTTCAAGGAGAGAATGCCCCTTATCTCCGGTATCGAAGAGATATCCGCCGATCATAACGGAAAATCCCCAGCCGGTGAACAGATGAGCTTCTCTGCTTACTTCATCGTAAATGATATGGGCTTTCATGTTTTCGGTACGATTTTCTTAACGATCTCCTTGACCGACTGCACCGTAGGATTTTGCGTTTCGCCCCCGATAAAGGGTTTTCCCAAATCTCCGGCACGAACGATGTCCGGATCGAGGGGAATCCGTCCCAGGAACGGTACCTGCATGTCCTCCGCCGCGCGCTCGCCGCCGCCGGTACCGAAGAGTTCGATTTCCTTTCCACAGTGGGGACAGACCAGGATACTCATATTTTCAACTACCCCTAACACGGGAATGGAAAGCTGTTTCGCGAAATTGATGCTTTTCCGTGAATCCAGAATCGCCACGTCCTGCGGTGTAGTTACAATAACCGCTCCGTCCATTTCGGGGATCAGCTGACAGACGCTCAGCGGTTCGTCGCCGGTCCCCGGCGGGCTGTCTATTACAAGATAATCCAGCTCCTGCCAGGAGACGTCCGCGAGAAACTGTTTGATCGCTCCCATCTTCAGCGGACCCCGCCAAATAATAGGCGCATCGGGTCCGTATCCTGCCAGCGCGATACTGATCGCCTTCACATTGGGAAAAACGTCTATCGGCTCAATCATCTCCCCGTTTGAAGCAAGCTGCCGGTCTTCGATACCGAACATCTTTGCAATATTCGGACCGTGAATGTCCACATCCAAAACACCGACGGAATATCCCTCGAGGGCCAGTCCCAAAGCCAAATTAACGGCAACCGTTGTTTTGCCGACACCCCCTTTCCCGCTCATTACCAGAATTTTATGTTTAATGAGTTCCATATTTTTTTTCAGCCGCTCATCCTGCTGTTGCTGCTGCTGCTTTCTGTCTTCGCTATTTTCCCCGTGCATTAGGTCCCTCCGTTTTTAGAAACAACTTTTTGAATTTCGTCCCAGATTTGTTTTATCGAGTCGCTGATCTCATCATCCGCGTAATCTACATACGGGATAAGCGCGGATACGGCATCGACCATTTTTCGAGAATAATCTATTGTGCCGAGAAAGGGAATACTCTTCTTCCTGCAATGCTCCATAACCGTTTGGGTATTTTCTTCATTGATGCTCGCTTTATTGACAACAACACCCGTTGGAATGGAAAAAAAATCTGCCACCTGTAAAGCACGGTCCATATCGTGAATGCCGGACAACGTCGGTTCCGTTACCAGGACCGCCATGTCCGTACCGGTCAATGATGCCATGACGGCACAGCCCGTCCCGGGCGGTCCGTCAATAATGCAGTAATTTTTCCGCAGGGATTCGCCGATCTCCTTGGATTTTTTCCGCACTTCCGATACCAGTTTACCTGAATTCTCCTCACCGGCCTTCAGCTCGGCAAAAACCAGCGGGCCGTAGGGTGTATCCGCAACATACCAGTACCCGGCTTCACTCTGCTTCATATTGATAGCGCCTTCCGGGCAAATGCGGGCACATACCCCGCAGCCTTCGCATACAAAAGGATTAATCTCGACAATTGCACGATTTCCGCCGTCAGCCGCCGGGGCTATTGCATCAAACCTGCAAGGTTCAATACAGGCTTCACAGCCGGTACATTTCGAACCCTCGAGAAAAGCGATTTTACCGCCTAAAAAGAGATGTTCCTCCTTCGGTTCCGGTTTCATAATAAGATGAAGGTTGGCAGCATCGACATCACAATCCGCGAATACTGAATTCTCCGCTAACGCGGCGAGAGACGCCGCGAAAGAGGTCTTTCCGGTCCCCCCTTTTCCGCTGAAGATAACTATCTGCTTCATTCCGCTTTCTCCCGTATATGTTCAAAAACCGCTGCCAGTTTCTCCCGGTACTCGGGTAATACACGAACAAAGGGAATACCCCTGGAATATGCGGCCGCTATTTTTTCACTGAAGGGGATACGCATAAGAATCGGTATCCCGTGCTCCTCTAAGTACGGTTCCAGCCCGCTTGCACCGATATCGCTTCTGTTAATGATGACACCTAACGGGACTTCTAAATTAGACACCGCTTCGATTGCAAGTTTCGCGTCATGATAACCGAAGGGTGTGTTCTCGGCGACCAAAATACAGTAGTCCGACGCTGTTACCGCCTGCACCATGGAACATGTCGTCCCGGGGGGGCTGTCGACAACGGTATCGACTCCCGCGGGGATTTTCCGCTGCACCGCCTGAATAACCGGCGGCCCGAGGGCTTCCGCGATGTTCAGTCTGCCGTGGCAGAAAAAGAGAGGACCCAACGTGCCGGTTTCCACAACGCCGATTTCCTTGTCCTGTTCCGATATTGCTTTTTCCGGACAGAAAAGAGTACAGCCTCCGCATCCGTGACATAAATTGTCGAAAACGAGTACTTTCGTGTGCACCATCGCAAGGGCATTGTATTCGCAAAAATCCACACATACCCTGCAGCCCGTGCACGCTTCTTCATTAACAACAGGAACCGGCAGCACGACCGGTTCCTGTGTATCTATTTTTACATCGAGAAACAAATGATCATTCGGCTCTTCCACGTCACAGTCGGCAAGACATACATCTCCCTGCAGTGACAGCGCCAGATTAACCGCAACCGTTGTTTTTCCCGTACCGCCCTTACCACTTGCAACCGCTACTCTCATTTTCCTTTAACCGTCGGTCCTGATGTCTCACTTCCTTCCAGGTCTCCCGACCGGAATTTGTTGAACGCTTCTTCAACGGTGCCCTGCACATCGACGATTATTGAAATCTCCGCTTTATTGAGTACTTGAAAAGCATTTGGTCCGACATTCCCGGTAAGAACTTTTTTAACTCCTGCTTCAACAACTCCCTGGGCGGCCTGAACCCCGGCCCCGCCGGCGGCGTTGACCGCTCCGTTTTCCTTCGCTTCAAACTCACCCGTTTCGGTATCGGCAATAATAAAATACGCCGCCCTCCCGAAGCGCGGGTCTACTTCGGATGTAAATTCCGGACCTCTGGATGTAATACAAATTTTCATCAATACTGCTCCGTTTTAGCTGCCGCTTTCGTTTTGGTCTAATTCGGTAATCCGTTTTTCCACCGCGTCGAGGCGGTCCTTCAAAAAATCCGCCTGGTTCCGGAGTGAGGCCGTCTCCTCTTCCTTCGAATAGGGTGGTGCGTAGTCATAGCCGTATCCGCCGGCGTAGGGCGGCACCGGGTACGCTCCGCGAAACCAGCCGGCGCCCCTGCCGTAGCCTCTTCCGAGGCCAAGTCCGCGGCCGAAACCTCCGCCGGCAAAGCCTCTTCCTCTGCCTCTTCCATACCCGTACCCAACAGGCCCCGGATTGGCAAATCCCGGGACATCATATCCGGCACAATACCCCATTCCTCGTCCTGTCATGGGTCCTAAACTGTTTGGTCCTGTTCCGTCTCCTCTTGGCATATCAAACCTCCATCGTTTTGATTATAATAATTATTCTCATTAAAGGTATAAAAAAATATACCTTTTCCTTTATGTTTTCACCCGGCATTCCGAACACAGCCCGTAATATTGAACGACATGCCGCTTAATTGTAAAATCGTACGTTTTTTCCAGGTTTTTCTCTATTTCCTGGTACAGTGTTCTTTCTTCGTCGGAAAACTCATGATATTTAATGACCCTGTAACAATTTGAACAAACTAACAAGTGGTGATGCTTTTCCTGCTGCCCCCGCTCCGTCAGTTCATACCGGGCCTTCCCTTCTCCGAATTCAAATTTGGTTACCAATCCCATTTCCGCTAACAGGTTCAATGTCCTGTATACCGTTGCAAGACCGATTTGCGGATAGTCCTTATGAACATCCATAAAAACTTCTTCGGCGGTCATATATTTCGAAGCATCATCGAGGGCCTGCAGAATTACCTGCCTCGGAAGGGTCATCCGCAATCCCTGCCGTTTAAAGCGGCCGTAATATCCTTTACACACTCTCAAATCCTGCATAACACCCTCTTAATGATAATAATTCTCATTCACAATATAGCAAATTTCTATGCGTGTGTCAAGTTTTTATCATGAAAACATTTCCGATAGTTTGCTCTCGAGCTGCCCTAAAATATCTTCCAACTGCCGGTACATTTCTTGTACCTTCAATTCGTCTCCTTCCCGGGCAGCCATTTCAATTTCTAATGCCGTTTTATGACACGTAACCGCTCCGATTGTTAAAGCTACACCTTTTAGGGAATGCGCGTAACCGACAACTGTCTGCATCTCATTTTTTCCGAGGGCTTGTTCAAAATTTTCCCGCCGTCCCGGTATTTCATCCAAAAAAATCTGATAAATTTCCCTGAGAAATTCTTCATCCCCTTGGACATGCTGAAGTGCCGATTCTTTATCCAACAAAATATCGCCGTTCGCTTTCTCTGCCACAAATTTTTCCGTATTACAGTAAATCGAGGGCCCGCATTTCTTCTAACAGTTTCTGTTTTGAAATAGGCTTCGGAATATAGGCTTCACATTGCGATTTAAATGCTTCCAAGATATTTTTCGGATCGTTTAACGCGGTAGTCATAATAATTTTAACGCCGTCTAAACCGTTAATGTTATGACGTTCTTCAATTTCCCGTATTTCCTTTAATACGGTTTGCCCGTCCTTTTTCGGCATCATAATATCGAGACAAATTAAATCGTACGGTTCCTCTTCCTTCATCGCTAATGTAAATGCCTCCACCGCCTCCTCTCCGTCTACGGCGAGGTCACAAACGCCGTAGGGCGACAGGAACTTCTGCATCAGCTTTCTGCTTCCGAATTCATCTTCAACAATCAGAATTCTCAACGATACTCTCCCAAGATACAATGTTACCGTTAGAATATCTCATTTTTTTACGGATATCAAGCTTGCAACCGCATCAGTTAAAAATTCTCAAAATCGTCGTCATCGAGTTTGATAACCTCCGCCGGATCGAGGGGAGCAATTCCCGTTTCGTCCGCGGAACCGTCGTCAACGGTGTGGGCTCTCGACTGCAGCGTTCTGTCCTCATCGTTAAAATCATCATTCTCCTGCCTGCCGGACTTACCGGCGGCACTTCCCGTTCCACGGGCCCCCGGCTTTCCCGCGGGGGCCGGCTTGTTCTTGCCTGCCGGGGCGGGTTTTACCGTACCCGCGGGTGCTCCCGCCGATTGCCGCGGGACGGCCTGCCTAGCCGCCGGGCGCTGCCCGGCGGCGGACGGACCTGTTCTCCTTCCGTCGGTAATCTGCCTGACCGGTGTATCGGTATCGTTTTCATCAAGCTTGAACTGCGCAATCATCGCTTTCAGCTGTTCCGCCTGGCTTGCCAGCTCTTCAGCGGCGGATGCACTTTCCTCGGCACTAGCCGTATTGGACTGGGTTACCTGATCAATTTGGTCCAGGCCTTCGGTAATCTGCTCCAGCCCCTGGGCCTGTTCTTTAGAGGCCAGTGCTATTTCACCTAAAAATTCCGCGACCTTTGAAGATCCTTCCACTATTTTTGCCAGCGATTCGGCGGTCAAACTCGCGGATTCAGTCCCTTCATTGATATTCCGAACCGACTCCTCCACCATCCCGGTGGTTTCCTGAACCGCCTCCGCGCTCCGGACGGCCAAATTACGTACTTCTTCCGCGACAACGGCAAAGCCCTTTCCGTACTTTCCTGCCCGCGCGGCCTCTACATTGGCATTGAGGGCAAGGAGATTGATCTGAAAGGCAATATCGTCGATAACTTTTACGACCTTTTTTATCTCTTCCGAAGAATCGTTGATCCGCTCCATCGCTTGGTTCAGTTTTTCCATCTGCTGATTGCCGTTTTCGGCATCTTCCGTCGCTTGTTTCGCCAGTGCGTTGGCTTCGGTAGCATTGTCCGCGTTCTGCCTTGCCTGACTGTTTATTTCATTAGTTGATGACGAAATCTCCTCTAAGCTGCTTGCCTGTTCGGTTGCCCCCTGGGACAAATCCTGACTTGCCTGGGAAACCTGGTTCGACCCCCCGGCCACCTGATCGACGGCGGTGTTGACCTGGCTCAGCATCTCTTTCAGAGAATCTCTCATAATAACGAGGGAATTACCGAGGCCGTCCCTATCCGACGCTTTTTGTATTGCAACCGTTAAATCCTTGTTTGCTATCTGTTCTACGATATCCGCTTTATACTTCAGCGCGTCAACCATATTCCGGACCGACTCGTACACACCGCGGACATTGTCGCCGGTAATATCAATATCCAGATCACCCAATGCTATCCGTTTGGTAATGTCCTCTATTAGCGCCGGATCTTCCCCAAGCTGCCGCAGAATACCTCTTATAATGATAACGGCCATAAGAATGCCGATTAACAGGGCAGCGCCGGCAACGATCATAACAATGATGATCGCGAGACGGTTCGACTGCTGCAGCTGCGGGCCGAGGATGTCCTGGTCCGCTTGAATAGAATCCTTTACCGTTTTTGAGTCCGCCGCAACCCGGGGTCCGATTACGTCAAGGTGATTATCGATAGTGTCATTCCGTTGATAAATAATCTGTACGACCTCTCGAAAGGCATTGATGTAATTATCCCGGTAGGTCAGAATCTCTTCCAAGAGTTCTCTTCGCTCGATATTCTGCAGGTTCTGATCCAGAATCTCCAGGTGTTCTTCCATCCTCCGATTTTCCTCTAAAACGCGCGTTTCCTGCTCCTCTAAATTTTCATCGAGAAATTTAAAGGCATAAAGGCGGGTAAGCATTAAATCACGAAGAGCAAGACTGGCATAATAGGCGGCGTCCATGTCCCCGTCCTCCCGTGCGGAGGTGAGAATGGCCGATAAATCCTTTTCTATTCTCGGACCTATTACATCCATCGTATTAATTACCAGGTCGTCCCGGCGTCCCTGCAGTTCCACTAGCTGTGTAAAATAAGAATCGTACTCGACAACATCGTTATCGATTTTATCAACGAGGGCGGCGCGTTCCTCATTTTGTATCCCTTCCTGGGCTTCCCGCATGAGTTCCATCATCAGGGCATAATACTCTTCATATTCCTCTTTTTCCTTCTCATCGCCCCGGATAATGAAATCCTTCACATTCATACGGACCATGAGCATATTTTCTTGAAAGTTGGACATTAAGTTCGAGTCCCTTGCCCACTCACGGTATTGAACGAACCCGGACGAGGCGCTCTGCAGAAAAAATATTCCCACCGCGCTTACCGCCAGTAATAAAATAATTACCAGTGCAAAACCAAGACTGATTTTTGCTTTCATTTTCATCTGCGCCATGTACTACCCCCAACGACTTTTCGATTATTTATGCTTATTATAATCATATTTTTTATTTCTCTTCCAGCTGCCCGGTATCGAGATTGAAGCCAATGCTCACATTCTTTTTTTTCTGTTTTGTTTCGTAGTATCGGCCGTGACTTTCAATTACTACGCCCGGAAAAAGGGTCCCTTTTACCTTCACTTCCGATGGAAAATGCTCTTCAAATTTTTCCCGGAACGTAAAAAGGCGGAGACTCCGCTTTTCCATAATTTTCATCAGCTTCAGTTTTTCCTTTCTTGCCTGTTCCAGTTTCTGCCGTTCTCCCTGTTTTTCCATTTTCAGCATAAACACGTCGAACGTGAGCAGCTTGTCTTTAATTTTTTGTATTTCCCGCTCTTCGATTTCGATTTGATCGGCAATGAGATAATCCTGGCCGAAAAACACTTCTGTTTTTATTTCCTTATCGGAACCGAGGTTCATAACCTCTATCCCGTATCTGCTCCGTACGGAACCGCCGATAAAATGCCCTTTGTCCGACAGCAGTTTCATTCTTCCGTTGCATTTTACGATCGACCGAAGGCAAAAATTCTTTATAAGCACATCCTTAACGGACAACAGCCGGGCATGCTCGACGAACCCGGCCTTAATTGTGTCTTTCGTCCGGATAACGGCTTTTCCGCCGCCTTTTACCCCCTGATTGATAACAATTTCCCCGTCCGCCGAGATTAACGCCCCGTCAACACTGCCGCCGATTTGTATCGAATCTCCAGAAATAACGGTAAACCCCGATTCAACGTTTCCCTTTATTTGTACCGAGCCGTTAAATTTGATATTCCCGGATGCCAAATTCACATCTCCGGCTACAACATGAATCTGTTCCACATCGATTTTCTTTTTATCGTATATCAGTTTGCCGTCTATCTTCGCTGTAATGGTAAATCCGCCGCCTTCCGTTTCCGTTTTATCGACATTTGCCCCCAGTTCGAGATCAAACCCCTGAAAACTCCTCGCGGGGACCGTTTTCCCGGTTATGTCCCAGCCGTCCTCACCTACCTCTTCCGGCGGTTCTACATCGGCAATTATCTGTCCGGCTTGTACCATTGTAAGCTGATGTACATTTTTGTAATCGGCCGATCCGTCTTTTTTTATAGTAACCCTGCTGTCTTGTGCAAAATCGATGTGAAAATTGATTTGATTTTTTGTAGTGTGCTTCGGGGGCTGCCCTTCCGCAATTAGAAGTTGTTCCACCGCCTCCCCGCTCCCGGCTCGTGCCGCGGCCGCGGAAACAGCCTCGTCCTTCAAGCCCCGGGTAATACCCGCGTCTTTAATTTTTTCCCGGAGAAGCTCTTCGCTGACGGCACGACCCGCGCCCTCGGCCGGTGCAATGGTCAGGTACCCTTTCATGTTTTCATCGGCTTTCGTTACTTGGACTTCCGCATCCCTGTGAGGTCTTACACGGAGAAAAACCGCTTCGTCGATGACCGCTTTTTCCAGCAGTCCCGTAATTTCGGCAATGTACTGCTCCTTCTCCTCCTTAATATTTTCGAAAATTTTCACAACAGGCTTCGGCGCTGCTTCACACGGCAGTTCTCTGCCGTAGACATCTTTTCCCGGTTTCCCCGGTGTAACCTTCGTAAAATGGGCTATCGGCTGATGGCGTACAACAAAGGCCATCTCTTCGGTCGAATTAACGGGGAATTCAGATACGGAAAGTATTCCCTGCGCGGTGCTGTTTGCCGCTGACAGGAGCTTTTGTATTTCCTCTTTTTCCTTTTCAGCAATACGTTTCACGGGAATTTCGAGTTCAGGGGTCTCCGGTTCTTCCGGAGGGACCCCCTCAGCCAATACATACCCTTCCAGCGCCTGCTGCGGGCTGCGGTAAAATTCCAAAATATCCGCTTTTACCTTGTCCGGCTGAAATCCCTTTACACCGGAAGTCCGGAGGGCGCCGCCGACATCCTTTAACTGAAGCACTTTTCCGCTGCCTCTGCCTTTTTTCAAATTCAGGACAGCTTTCATGTTATCCTCGGTAACCTCTATATCGATAACACTGTCCTCAGCGGAACTGATAGAGTAGTTTTTTACTTCTTTTCCGTTCTCCTTCCATGTTTTTAAAAGTAAATTCATTTCATTCCCGCTAAGAAGCGTTTCGGAATCAGCACCGAGCTCCGCCGCCGCCTTGATAATTCCGGCCGAATCGGGTAATGAACAGCTGCTGCTGCCGGGAGTAAAATCTATCTGACAGGTAACCTGATCTTCGGAAAGGTGGACACTCCACTCATGCCGCTGAAAGGGAATTACCTCAACCCAGTTTTTTCCTCTCCTTACAAATCCGGTCTGAAGGGCCGTCAGTTCGCCCCGTTTTTTTTCTACTCCCTTTCCCGGATATACAGCCGTCCGCGGTCCTTTTTCCGGCATCAGCTGATTTCCGTAAATATCTTTTCCGGGGACCCCCGGTTCACCGGCATACACAACGGCAATTTTATCGCCTTCCGCCACCCAGCCGGTGCCCTCTACCGCGGGGTCAACTTCAATTTTCTCGGGAATTTCCTTTTTTTCTACTACCGTTACCACGTCTTCTTTGGCAGGAAGAAAGCCCAGCTTCTGTTTTTTTTCAACCTTCTGCTGTTTTTTGATCTTTTCGACCCGCACTTGAATAATTTCAGGTGCTCCGGCTTCCGACAGGACCTGTTCGGCATCCTTTGCAAGGTCCTCCGGGATGGTAAGGTCCTTCCACTCAACATCTTCGTCCTTCGCGGGTTTAACGGGAACACCTTTCGCGGCAATTACCGTTACCGCCTCCGGTTTTTTCGGCGGATTTTTGAGAAGTTCTTCTATTGCCGGGGTATCGATTCCTGCAGTAATTTGATTACGGGAGAGCAGTTCGAATATTTTTTCTCTATTCCACTCTTCACCGCCGGCCTTCGGAGTAAAAATAAATTTGGCCTCTAATCCGGAGCCGTCAATTTCTAACTGAAGCCCCCCCTGTAATACCGTATCAGCCATAGTGTTACAACTTCCGGTTAACGAATGCGGCCTTCCT
>CAZSGZ010000108.1:0-10845 GCA_964606455.1 uncultured Spirochaetales bacterium | reverse complement strand
AGTACCCGCTGCGATTACCCTGTATGCCCCGGGCTGGGAAACCGCGAAGATAAAAATGGGGGACAGGTCCTACGAAATGAAAGCCGCCGGCGGGGACATCTTCCGTATCGATCTGCCTGCGATAACGGCGGGAGAAATCGATATTTTCGGCTCGGCGGATAAAAACAGCCACTCCTACCAGGGGGCATGCAAGATTTACGCTGTGGAGTAGGAGCCTGTCGTATCCCCCCGTGTCTGCCGTGCTTAGGGTGTAAATTTCCGTATTTGTATATTCGGGATGTACCTGTAGTGCCGGTCATTTGCTGTAAGAATCTGTTCTGAATAGGTAACGCATGTGGCAGCGATGAGAGCGTCAACCAATTCCATGGAGAGGACGTCCGTATCGATAATCAAAAAGTCCTGCCTTTCCGGACCGACCGGACATACTTTTCGACATTTTCCGTATCCTTTTTATCGGCCCACATTCCGAAAATAGTATCAGCTTTATAGTCGGGAGCCTTTTCCGCTGCGCTGGATTGGTAGGGAATTAATCGGGCTTTTTTCTTACCCCTAAGGGTTATAACAATATCAGTCCCCCGTTCCGCCAGTTCGATTATTCGTCCGGGTTTCCCCCGCAGTTCCTTTGCTGAAATCTCCATGCCTTTATCCTTTTGCTTAAGTGTACACTTAAAATATACACTAAAACGCAGGAAAGTCAATCCCAAGTGCTTCCCGCCGAGTTTCTCGCGGTTTTACCCTTCGAACTTCGAAAATATCAATGTGGCGTTGTGGCCGCCGAAGCCGAAGGCGTTGGACATCAGATGTTTTATATCGGGAAGTTCCGTGGGTTCGGTGATAACGTTCAGGTTAATTTCCGGGTCCTGCTCGAACAGATTGATCGAGGGATGGGCGGTCCCTTTTTCAAAGGTGTGAAGTGCCGCAATTGCTTCGACGGCACTGGTACCGCCGATGATATGTCCCGTCATCGATTTTGTGCTGTGCACCGGAACTTTCGGGCCGTAATTTTCACCTAAGGCCCTATTGATGGCGAACCCTTCGATCTTGTCTCCCATGGGAGTGGATGTCCCGTGGGCGTTGATAAGCCCGATCTCCTCCGGATTGAGCTCCGCCATCTCCATTGCGATCTTCATTGCCAGTGCCGCGCCCCGGGCCTCCGGGTGAGGGGCAACTAAGTCGTGGGCGTCGGTGGTAAAGCCCATTCCCGTCAGTTCCGCGTAGATATGGGCGTTTCGTTTTTTTGCATGTTCCAGCTCTTCGAGGCAGAGAACTCCGGAACCCTCACTCATAACGAAACCGTTCCGGCCGACGTCGAAGGGGCGTGAAGCCGTTTCGGGATCGTCGTTCCGGGTGGAAAGGGCCATAATATTACCGAAAGCGGCTATTCCCGCCTTATTGACTACACATTCGGAGCCCCCCGCGAACATAGCGTCGGCCATTCCCATTTGGATAAGGCTCGCGGCCACACCGATAGAGTGGTTGCCGGTCGCGCAGGCCGAGTTGATAGAAAAGGAGGGGCCGTGGAGGTTCCAGATCTGTGCCAGATATGCCGTCGCGGTGTTCGGAATAGCGTTTATTACATAGAAAGGAGAAGCTGTGGCCATACCTGTCTCGTTAATCCGGGTAATGGTTTCTATCTGCGATGTAAGCCCGCCATCGCCGGTGCCGATTAAACTGCCGTAGCGGTGCGGAGCTTTATCAATTTCTATCCCCGCGTCTTTCACCGCCTGGGACCCCGCGACATGTCCGTAAATAATAAAATCGTCAAAGCGTTTGAGCATTTTTTTTGAGGGAAAATATTCCGACAGGTCCGGTTTGTCAATTTCTCCGGCAATTTTAACGTGATATTGACCTAAATCCACCTTTTGCGAAAGCCGCACTCCGGACTTGCCTTCTAATAAATTTGCCCAGAACTCGGAAACTGTATTCCCGATGGGATTTATCGTTCCCAATCCTGTTATTACAACTCTTCTGTTATCTGAATATAGTTTCAAAACGTCCCATTCCTCTTTAATATGAAAAATTATTCTTGTAATTCAACAATTAAACGGGTAAATTGTCAAGCTGATATGGCATACAACAATGATATCGAAATATGGCAGTTTCAGGAATCGGAGAAGGATACCGTCGTTCGGGAAATTATTTCCGCCTATAGCGGGATACCTTCGGCGAAGATCGAACTTTCTTCCGGTAATTTTACCAAACCCGCACTGTTGAACCCGGAAGCGCCTCCGGATTTTCATTTCAATGTTTCCCATTCCCGCGGAATTGCCGTGCTGGCCGTGTCGGATATGCCCGTCGGGATTGATATAGAAAAAATTCGGGAGCTGCGGGACCTAGAAGCGGTAATCGAATTGTCCTGCACCGATGAAGAATCACGAATCCTTGCCGGCCTGGATAACGACGCAAAAAATCAGCTGTTTTTTGAGCTCTGGACGCGGAAAGAGGCTTGCGTCAAAGCCCTTGGCGCGGATATTCTACCCACGGCGGGGCATTTTCAGTGTGCCGCCGCTGATCCTGACAATCCGAAAGGCCGGGTCTATCTCGAAAGCTTCTGGCAGGACGGGAAGGCCTTTTATATCCGGGAACCTTTTCGGCTGGACGGTTTTACCGCCGCCTGCTGTACACCGAAGCAAAACGCCGGATTCCGTGTTGTGCCGTATAATTCCGTTGCAGAAAGGAGTTTGTAATATCAGCATGCTTCCGCAGGTCCTTCAGGGTATTGGTAAAATCATCGCCTATGTACTCATTGCCGGCTGTATTTTTCTGCTCCTGTTCAGCCATTTCTGCAATGTTTATATCAGCCGTTTTTCAAGGGATTTTATTTTTCAGTCCATAGAGGATCTCCCTTCCCAGCGGGTGGCCCTGGTATTAGGTACCGCGAAATATCTTCAGGGGGGGAGCTCGAACCCATATTTTTCGTACCGGATGGATGCCGCGGCGGAGCTCTTTTTAAAGGGAAAAGTAGACATCATTCTGGCGAGCGGAGACAACAGTAAGCACTGGTACAACGAGCCGCTGAAGATGAAAGAAGACCTGCTGAGCGCCGGGGTCCCGGAATGGAGGGTGCATCTCGATTACGCCGGATTCCGTACGTTAGACTCGATAATCCGCGCGAAACAGATTTTCGGAGTCGATACGTTTGTTATCATTTCTCAGAACTTCCATAATCAGCGGGCGGTGTTTATTGCCCGGGCCCTCGGTCTGGACGCCTACGGCTACGATGCACGGGATGTAAAAGGACGCAGGGGGATAAAGACCAGGGTCCGGGAATACTTTGCAAAGGTCAAGGCCTTTCTGGACATCTATATGCTGAAAACACAGCCGAAATTTTTAGGTGAAAAAATTGATATTTATTGATATACCCACGTCAATAGTGTAAAGTATACGTTCATGGATACTGATAAGATTGTAGCTGCACAGTTTAACGATACCTTTGTTCCGATTATGGACGGGGTAGGCAATGTAGCGAAGAATTACGCGTATTGGCTGCATAAAAAGTACGGCACATGCTGTGCAGTTGTTCCGCAGGTCCCGAAATATGAGGATGATGAGGAATTCCCCGTTCTCAGGTTTAAGTCCCTTCCGCTTCCGGGAAAGGACCCGTGGCGCCTCGGAATACCGAAATTAGATCCTGCAATTCAAAAACAGCTGGCCCAAATTAACTTCACCATACTGCATACCCATTGTCCCTTTACAAGCGGCGAATTGGCACTGAAAATAGCGGAAGAGCGGAAAATACCCCTTATCACCACATTTCATTCAAAGTATCGGGAAGATTTCGAGAAAACTTTTAAGGTCCAGGGGATGATCGACTGGGCAATGAAGAAAATTATGCGGTTTTACAAGGCCGCGGATTATATCTGGGTGCCGAATGAAGGGGCGAAACGGGAACTGCAGAGTTACGGATGTACGAAAGAGATAGAAATCATGCGCAACGGGACCGATCTTCTGGCCCCGGACCGAACACGGTACGAAGAGTACAGAAAGCGGGGCTTAGACCGCGCCGCCGTTCCCGCGGGTACCTTCATCATGCTCTTCGTCGGTCAGCACCGTTGGCTGAAAAATATCGGCCTCATCCTCGATTCCGCGGCAATTCTCTCTCAAAAGAAAAAAGATTTTCTCATTCTGTTTGTCGGGACCGGTATGGATGAAGGGGAAATAAAACGGACGGTACGGCAGAAGAAATTAGCCGGTAATATCAGGTTCTTAGGCAGGATTATCGAGCGGGAAGAAATTAAAGAATTGTACGCTGCGGCGGATTTATTTTTATTTCCATCACTCTACGATACCGCGAGTCTCGTCATGCGGGAGGCGGCTGCTTTTTCCCTTCCTTCGATACTTGTGGAAGGTGCTTCAACGGCGGAGGGGGTAACTCACGGGGAAAACGGGTTTATCTCTCCTAACAATGCCGAAGCCTATGCGGCAATGCTTACGGACCTGATAGACAATCCCGAAAAAATACGCGCGGCAGGCGCCGGTGCACGGGAATCGATTTATCAGTCCTGGGAAAAAATTGTGGAATTGGTAGCTGCCCGGTACCTGGAAATACAGAGGGAATATGAACATTGACGCAGCGGTAGTCGGCGCCGGCCTTGCAGGCTGTACCGCCGCTCGATGCCTGGCTGAACGGGATAAAACCGTGCTTGTCGTGGAACGGCTCCGGCATATCGGGGGACACTGTCACGATTTCAAAAATGAAGCGGGCATAACGGTCCATACCTACGGCCCCCATATATTTCATACCGTCCATAAACAGGTGTGGGACTTTGTTGCCCGGTTTTCCTCCTTTCGGCCGTACCAGCACCGGGTATTGAGCTATGCGGAAGGCCGTCTCTACCCGTTCCCCATAAATCTGGACACTATCAATCAGATTTACGGAATAGGGCTGGGTACTCACGAAATGGCCGGTTTTCTTACCGAGCAGGTGGAGGCGTCAAGTTTCCGGGACCCGCCGGAAAATTTTAAGGATGCCGTTATTTCCCAGGCGGGGGAGCGGCTGTATAAACTGTTTTTCGAAAATTACACCAGGAAGCAGTGGGAACGGGCCCCGGAAGACCTTTCTCCGGAACTGGCTCGGCGGGTCCCCATCCGCTACGGCCGGGACGACCGCTATTTTACCGACCCCTATCAGGGAATTCCCGCGCGGGGGTATACCGCCCTCTTTGATGCTGTCCTCGACCATCCAAATATCAGACTGTTAACAAATACCGATTACTTCGATATTCAAAAGGATATATCCGCGGACCTGACGGTGTACACCGGAGAGCTGGACCGGTATTTCGGATACAAATACGGAAAACTCGAATACCGGTCCCTCGATTTCATCTTCGAAACCCTCGACTTCCCGGAATACCAGCCCGCGGCGGTCGTTAATTATCCGAACGACTACGACTGGACACGGATTACGGAATACAAGCATTTTTCCGGCGAGGAATCTTCGAAAACGACAATCTCCTACGAATATCCGAAGCGGGAAGGGGAACCGTACTATGTGGTCCCCAGTCCGGACAACATGCGGAAACGGGAACTGTACATGGAGGAGGCCGGCACCCTGGAAAACCGGGGGGGGGTGCTGTTTGTCGGCCGATTAGCGGAATATGCCTATTACAATATGGACCAGGTAATTGACCGTGTTCTAGGGCGCCTTGCGGCTGTTGACGTTTAGCTTAAGTGTGTTTAGAATAACTAAAGTATTAACAATTATATTTGCAGTTTAAAGTCCAGGAAGCGAAAAGGATTTTATCAATGTTATCGATTTCATCTTTGAACAAGTCCTTCGGCGGTATTCAGGCCCTGAAGAATGTGGATATCGAGATAAAAGAAGGCAGTATTCACGGTATTATCGGACCGAACGGAAGCGGAAAAACCACTACATTCAACTGCATTACAGGACTGTTGCGGCCGGATTCAGGCAGTGTACGGCTCGAGGGGGAGGAACTAACCGGTATGTCTCCCGAGGAAATTGCCGAAAAGGGGATCCGGAGGACCTTTCAGGCGGGGAAACTGGTCCCCGGTTTGACCGTACTGGAAAATGTCATGTCCGGAATCTACGACTTCCGCGGAAGGGACGCTGTGGAAACCTTTTTTCGGCCCCCCTTTCGAAAGGCGAAGCGGGAGGAGGCGATCAGGGACAGTGCCTTCCGGGTCATGAAATTGTTAGACATCGATCATTCCGCCGAACGGTGGGCAAGCGACCTGGTATGGGCGGAACGGCAGTTCGTGCAGATAGCACGGGCCGCCGTATCAATGCCGAAGCTGCTTTTGTTAGACGAGCCGAACTCCGGCATGGGGCCGAAGGAAACTGAAAAAATCGAAGAGGCAATACGGAAATTACGGGACAGCGGCGTTACCGTCATTGTTATCAGTCACGATGTGCGGATGCTGATGAACCTCTCCGACCTTGTCAGTGTTCTCAATTTCGGTGAAAAAATAAGCGAGGGTTCCCCCAAAGCTGTACAAAACGATCCGAAGGTATTGGAGGCGTATCTTGGCACAGAATAATGGAAAGCCGATTCTGGAAGTAAAGGACCTTTCCGTCTCCTACGGGCATGTGCGGGCATTGAAAAAGGCGAGTTTAGTAGTGAACGAAGGTGAGATTGTCGTTCTTGTCGGGGCTAACGGCGCTGGGAAAACGACGATCCTCGAAACGATTTTAGGAATCAATGAACCCGAGGGCGGAGACATCCTTTTTTACGGGAAATCTATTGCGGGGCAACCGGCGGATAGAAATGTTCGGGAAGGGCTTTTCCTTGTCCCGGAAGGGCGGGGTGTTTTCCCTTCCATGAATGTTACCGACAATCTGCTGCTGGGCGCGCATCACAATTTAAAAAATGCCGAAGAAAATATGCGGCGGGTTTTCGAGAATTTCCCGATTCTCGGTGAACGGCGGGACCAGACTGCGGGTACCTTAAGCGGCGGGGAGCGGCAGATGCTGGCAATTGCCAGGGCGTTGATGTCGAACCCGAAGCTTATCATGGTGGATGAACCGTCCATCGGGCTGGCCCCGATAATTGTGAATGACATTTTTGATATCCTTATCGATTTGAACAAGAAGGGGTATTCCATTCTTCTTTCGGAACAGAACGCGAATAAGGCATTGAAATCCGCGCACCGGGGTTATGTGCTGGAAACAGGAAACATTGTAGTAAGCGGGACGGCTGAAGAGCTTTTGGTGGACCCTGCGGTCCGTTCCGCGTATTTGGGGGCGTAAATGGAAGTTTTTATTGCACAAGTTATCAACGGATTGTCGCTGGGGAGCATTTATGTACTTCTGGTAACGGGATTTAATCTTCTTCTTCTGGTTGCGATGATTATCCATTTTTCCTATCCGCAAATTGTTGTTTTTTCCATGTATATATCCTGGGTCGTACTGAACGCGACGGGAAACAATATCCTCCTGGGATTACTCGCCGCTGTAGCGGCTTCGGTGCTGTTCAACGTTGCAATGGCGCCGATGTTTCAGCACGTTATGCGGAAACGGGGTGAAGTCGACATTAACGCCACCATGGTTATCTCCTTAGGTCTTGGGATGATTGTAACCGATATATTGTCCCATGAGTTTAACAAGGGCTTTCCCATCGCCTTCCCGAAGGAGCTGGTTGGTGAAAGCGCCTTTCTTCAGCTCGGGCTTATCAATATTACCCGGGGGCAGATTTATTCTCTCGGGGTCGGAATTGTCGCGGTGACCATCTTCTTCTGGCTGCTGTATAAAACCAGGCCGGGCCGGGCATTCAGGGCAATCGCGGAAGACCCGGACGGCGCGAAACTGGTGGGAATCCCGATTTTCCGGACCGGTTTGGCTTCATACGCTCTCACGGGGCTTTTAGGCGGATTGACGGCAATCCTGCTGGCTTCGCTAATCGGTTCGGCATCACCGAATATGGGAGAACAGGTGGCGCACAAGGTTTTGGCGGTGTCCATTATTGCCGGACTGGGTAATTTAAAGGGCGGACTGATTGTCGGTCTGCTCCTGGGTATTTTGGAGGCCCTCATTCAGGGGTATGTTTCCGGGTCTTGGTCGAATTCCATAGCTTTTGTGGTGATGCTTGTCGTCATCCTTATCAAGCCCCGGGGATTGTTCGGGATTAAACTCTAAGGAGGGAGAACAGTGTCTGCTACAATTTTCAATTTTCTTGCGATTACCGCGATTTACATATTGATGAGCTGGTCATTCTATCTTCCTTACCGGGTGGGGCAGCTACATTTTATGACGGTCGCAAACATGACGATATCCGGTTATTTCGGGGCCTATGCCGCGATGAATTGGAACTGGCCCTTTCTGCTGGTGTTTGCCGCGGGAATTCTCTTAAGCGGACTTGTCGGGTTCCTCGTCAGTCTGGCCATCGGCGACGCGCCGTGTTTCTCGGTAGTTATTGTGGGGTTTACTTTTATTTACATAACGAAAACCATTGTTGAAAATGTGGATGCGTTAGGCGGCACGCTGGGAATGTTCGGAATACCGAAGCTCGCGGAGGACCCGGGTACCAGCAGGCTTCTGATTTTTATAACCGCTTACCTCCTGGTCCTCATCGTTGGTTTCTTTATCCACCGCTTCGAGCATTCCCGTTTAGGTCGCGCGTCATCCGCTATTTTTGTCGACAAGGATCTGGGTACCTCCTTCGGGGTCAACGTAAAACGCCTCGGAATCGGGCTGCAGACGGCGGCAAGTGCGATAGGAGGGGCCAGTGGTGTTCTGTACGCCTATATTATGCGGAACCTGTTTCCCGATTTTTTTACCTTTCACATGGTCGGGGTCTGCATGACCATGCTCTTTGTGGGAGGGTACAGCACGATGTGGGGTGTAGTTTTAGCGGCCCCGGCGCTGTGGGGCATCCCGCTGCTGTTTCCGCCGGCCATACAGTCTTGGCGAATTGTCATTTACGGTGTACTTTTATTAGTAGTGCTGGTGCTGAAAGCGGAGGGTATCATTACCAGGAAGTTTGTATATAAAATAGAACAATTCCTTACGCCGAAAAAGCGAAAGGAAGTAATAAAATCCAACTAAAAAGGAGAAAATGGATGAAAAACAAAATTGTTACTCTGTTAGTCGTTTTCATGCTGGTTCTTGCTTCTTTTGCCTTTGCCGGCGGAAAGCAGGAAGAGGCGGAAAAAAGCGGTGGAGCCGAAGAAGCTGCTTCAGCCGAACAAGGCGGAGCCGAAGAGACCGGCGGTGTTGTCGTCGATAAATGGGAAATACCTTTCCTCGACGTGCTGACCGGACCGATCGCGGGTATCGGCGAATACCTCCTGTGGGGCGCGGAACGCGCTGCTGAAGAAATCAACGCAGCCGGCGGAATCGCGGGCAAACCCGTTGAAATTGTCGCAATCGACACGGGAATGGAACCGAACAAGGGCGTTGTAGAAATGGCAAAACTCGCGGAAGGTGACGCGCTTACCGTCATGGGGCCAGTTCCCGAACCTGTCATCATGGCCTCGATGCCGACTGCTATCGAGAACGGTCTTTTTGCCTTTACCGCGACAACTTCTTACGAATACGCCGCGGAGTTCTTCCCCTGGGCAATCAGCTGGTTTTCCCCGACCGAAGAAAAACTGCCGCCAATCGTTACCGAATGGGCAAACCGTGTAGGCGTTTCCAAAGTCGTGCAGTTTATTGAAAACTACGGCCCCTGGCCGGGTATGGCAAAAGCGCATACCGTCGGACTGGAGAAGGCCGGCGTAGAAACCGGACAGGACGTCGAGCTGCCCACCGATGCCGTTACCTTCGATACCTACATTGTAAATGCACTGAAGCAGGACCCGGACGGGCTGATTCTTGCGTGTAACGCGGAAAAAGCGGCGAAAATTATCAAAGCTCTTGCAGCCCGCGGATGGGAAGACATGGAAAAGATCCTTATTTTCAACTCGGCCGACGACGCCGCCCTCTATACCACCGGCGGCGATGCCTTAAACGGTACGATGATCTACAACTACATCGACTCCACCCTAGACACTCCCCGGTGGAACGCGTATAAAGACGCGTACATGAAAGACCATGACGGGATGTCTCCTCCGAGCCTCTCTACCCATTACTATGACGCGGTGTACATGATAAAAGAAGCCATCGAGAACACCGGGATAACCGGCGACCCCGCGAAACTGAAGGAAGAACGGAGAAAAATCCGGGATTACTGTGAAGACGTTCAAAACTTCGAAGGACTGATGTTTTCCTGGAGCATGGAAAATTTTACACCCACCGACAAACCGCTTTATCTTTTCGAGATACAAGACGGACAGAAAGAATTTGTAGCCGAGGTACGGCCCGAATAAGTTTCAGCGGTACATTTGCAAAACTAACAGCCCGTTGCCCTTTGTGGGTACCGGGCTGTTTCTATTGCACAAAAGCTTGCCAAAATGACAAACATATAGCATTATTGGTGTAATGCAGCTGTATTACCATGTGTTTCCGGCGCTGTCTCTTATGTCAGGTTGTATCCTCGCTTCGTTAGGCTTTTTTTCGCTTGCACGCAGACGCTTGCCCGGTACCGGCCTCTTCACCCTTCTCATGTTTGCCGGCGCGGTAATAGCAGTTTTTTATTTTTTTGAGGTGGCCTGTGTAGAGCTCCGGCTGAAATATTTATTTTTACGGATGCAGTTTTTTGGTACGGCTACTTTGTCGGTAATCTGGCTGCTGTTAGCGGCGCATTTTTGCGGATTTCGGAAAATACTCTTACCGAAGTACGTCGTGTCCTTGTTTGTCCTTCCGATAATTACCATGGCGCTTGTCTGGACAAACGATTTTCATTCCCTGTTCTGGAGAGAAATCGGCGTTGCCAGGGCGGGGGGGATATTGTACCTGGCGAATACCTTCGGGTACTGGAACTGGGTGCATTTATTCTATACCTACAG